>JABUTA010000166.1:0-3847 GCA_021443845.1 Parasporobacterium sp. | reverse complement strand
TCTCCCAGGTTTGTCTCGTTATTTCTTATGAGTCGGATTGGCGTGCCATCCGGCTTTTTCTGATTCGGATCATTGATTACAAGGTCCACCGGCGTGCTTCCGACCACCTGATCCAGGATCTCATCCAGGGAGGACATAGCCGTTTTGATTGCCTGCTCGGCCGGGTCATCTAACAGCAGAAGCTTCGGTGCGGAAGTCTTTACTGTCCAGCTGTAATGCTCGGCCGTAAACTTTCCGTCCGTACCCAGCGTCAGCACACCCACGTTCGCAAGCTTCGTACCGGTGGATGTGCGGATGATTTCTTTGCCGTCTTTGTTCTTCATCGTGACGATGTCGTTGTCGTGGCTGTGTCCGTCGATCATAGCGTCGATGCCCGTGGTATTCTCGATCACATCCGCATAGTTCCAGGGCGATGAGCCCGCCTGGTTACCGAGATGCGCCACTGCGATCACGTAGTCTGCACCCTCTTCCCGCGCCGAGTCAACCGCTGTCTGCACAGCGGTGTATAATTTTTCGCCGGTCTCATCCTGACAGAAGTCGTAGATGACCTTACCCTGTTCGTCCTGGAAATGCGTCGGCAGTGCGACCGTGATGGTGGTTGGGGTGAGGACGCCCACGAAGGCGATCTTCACTCCGTCGACCTCCTTGATCTGATACGGTGCAAATACCGGCTCGCCGTTCTTTGTGAGGTTGCAGCAGACGTACGGGAAGTCTGCGTTTTCGGTCAGCTCCAGAAAACGGTCTGCGTCATAGTCGAACTCGTGGTTGCCCGGAATCGCCAGGTCATAGCCGGTCGCATTCATGATGTCGATCAGTGCCTCGCCCTTGGTCAGGGTGCCGATGGCCGCACCCTGCAGATGGTCGCCCGCATCGATGAGCAGCACCTCATTGTCTTTTGACAGCGACTCTTTCATGGCGCAGACACTCGCATATCCCCATCCGTCCTCAATGCCGCAGTGAACGTCATTCGTATGCAGGATTACAATCGGCTTAGTGCGTTCCTTTGTGGTCTGGGTGGATGCCGCCTGCGGATTCTCCGCTGCGGATACGGTTACGCCGCATCCGCACACAAGCAGGATGGCGGCAAGGCAGAATGCCAGAATTTTTTTCATGATTGTTGTTCCCCCTTTGGTTTTGATATATTTTGCATGGAACTTATTGGAGATAATTATACCATACTGTGCGACTAAACAAAAATATGTGTTTGCATCGCGAGGTCTGAAGCTCAATCATAAAACAATACTTTTGTCGGTTATCTTTTTATACATCTTTTCCACGAAGATTTTGAAATATCAATACCTCACCCTCATCCTGTACTTTTCCGCTTCCACATATCCCACCGGTATGCCGTGATGCAGAAACTCTATGCGGCTTCCGCCATTATCTGTGCCGGTGATATCAAAATCATCAGCCACTGTAAATCCGTCTTCGCTGTCTATATGATAGTCTGTAACATTTATCGCAGTTTCAGTGACCTTATCCACCAGCTCGCAGTATCCGCTCTCCGGAATGCACAGGAAGAATTTCTGAATGTCATATCGGCCGGGTTTCGGAAGCCTTGAAGCCGTTATCCTTACTCCGTCCTTTACCTCCTGCATGGTGATCATGCAGGAATTATCTTTCATAGCCCGGAATACCCACACAGGATCCTCTTCATAAAATGTCTTTTTCTTCTGCAGCGGGCGGTCCGGCAGGCTGTGCTTTATGAGGGTTTCTCAGTCCGGCAGTTCTATGCTGCAGACCACTGATCCGTTCAGCACATACATTACTTCACCTTCTGCTTCGTCTCCTATTTTATCATACAGACGGCCGGCGCTGTAGCACTCACCCAAAACTGTTCTCACGCTGTTGGCAACCATACCGATGGTCTTAAGGCCCGGCATGGTAACTTTGATCGCTTCTGTGTCATATTCATTTTCCGGGTCTTTCTCCAGCCTTACTTTCATTCCCTTTTCCAGAAAATCCGTGCCCAATCTGTAGTTTGTTCCTGTTATTGTAAAATATCTGGTCATGTCTTATCCTCCTCATATGTTTTGTCTTATCTGAAAACTATGTTTTTTAATTGTATATTTATCTTTTCAAGCCGGTCTGAGTCAGGCTTTATAGTATAAGCATACATTACATAGCGTTCAGTTTTTTGGACTTTGTTCTGAATCAGCTATTCGGCTATTTTACCCGCCGCAAAGTGCATTTTTAATCTATCACAACCTGCCTCTCCGCAGGCATGAATCAATGCCCTCCATAAGAAAAACCGAACCGATGATGTCCCCGCCCGTTTTCCAGGCTTCCAGCATCCTCAGTTCGGTCATTTACTTTAATAATCAAAAATCTCTGTTTTAAATATCTTCAAAGGGTCGGTCTGCATCCCTCTGATATTTCAGGCTTATACATTATACTGTCATCTTCAGTTATTCTGCGTATTACCCTGCAGGGAACTCCTGCAGCGAACACATCCGAAGGGATATCCCTGGTAACTACGCTGCCGGCTCCTATGACCACATTGTCCCCTATGGTAACTCCGGGACATACTGTGACTCCTGCCCCGAACCAGCAGCTGTTTCCTATGTTTACAGGTCTGGCATAGCACAGATGCTTAACATTTCCATCAGGATCCAGCATGGCATTTCTTTCCGATGCGATCAGGGGATGCACGGGAGTGACCACAGTAAAATTAGGGCCGAAATTATTATTGTCTCCGATGCTTACCCTGGCATCATCCTGTATGGTCAGGTTGTAATTGAAGAAGCAGTTATCTCCTATGCTTGTGTGGACTCCGTAATGAAAGAATACCGGTCCCTGGATAAAGCTGCCCTCACCGAAGCTTCCTATCATTTCCTTAATGACAGTCTCCCTCTCTTCTGTCTCATCCTCCCCCAGGCTGCTGTACTTCTGACTGAGTTTGTGGCTTTTCAGTTTCATCTGTACCAGCTCCGGATCTGCCGGACAGAACAGTCTGCCTGCAAAAATCTTCTGCTCTTCTGAATCTGCATATTCCCTTTTGCCCTGAAATTCCGAATTCATATACCCTTCCTTCTTTCCATGATTTTCAATAGCTCCGCCTGGTCCGGCAGTTTTTCACAGTCTCATATCCTGCTGCTGCAGTCTGCCGGAAATCTGCTGATAAATTGCCTTCTCAGATATCCAGTGCTGCATGGTAGCCCCAGTATACTGCATTGGTGATGGTTGATACTCTGGACGCATCTCCTATCACCCTTACAAAAGGAGCACTGTCCCTGAGGGCCTCCACTACAGGAGTGTTGGAACGCTGTCCCAGAGCACATATTATGCTGCTGCCCCGGACCATGACTTCTTTATCTTCGCTGTCCAGGCACAGTATCCCTTCTGCTGATACCTTTATTCCTCTGAGTCCTGTATGAACTGTCACATACTTATCTATTTCCTTCATAAGGAGAGGTCTGTGGCGGACATTTGCATCCGGCGCCAGAGTATCCCTCATTTCGATGAGCTGTACCTTTTTGCCTTCCATACCCAGGTGAACCGCACATTCACAGCCTGCCAGTCCGCCGCCGAATACTATTACATCGTCTCCGACTTTGTCCTTTTCCTTATAATAATTATTGACTATTACAACATTTTCGCCATCCAGTCCCGGAATAGGCGGAACCAGCGGCACCGAACCTGCTGCCACGATCACAGCATCCGGCTGCAGCTCCTCAGCATATTCCTTAGTAACTTCAGTATTCAGGCGAATATCCACACCGCTGTCCCGGCAGAACTTTGCCAGAGTTCCCGCCAGTCTGTACATATCATATTTAAATGGTATAGCCTGCTCGCTTTTCAGGATTCCTCCCGGCTCAGCAGATTTTTCGCAGAGAATAACCTGATG
>JABUTA010000165.1 GCA_021443845.1 Parasporobacterium sp. | reverse complement strand
GAAGGAAAGGAAGTTTATTACAGGGCATCGTCGTCAGCTCAGAGCGAACTGCTTCATACTATGATAGAACAGGTTATGAAGATATCCTGTCCCGAGACAGATGGTCATAAAAGCCACAACCACGGCAATGATTCAGACATCTCTCCCGCACCTGACAGATGTGGTCCCTGCAGCAGGGACAGCTTTTCATGTGTAACTGACAGATGTGCCTCCACCGGTAAGGACATTAACATCCCCCCTGACCAGCTGGAGATAATCTGCAGCATTCACAAGGATCTTACTGAACATATTGACAGAAGATGGACTGTAGATGAACTGGCACGGAAATACCTTATGAACCCCACCACCCTCAAGTCTCTGTTCAAGTCAGTCTACGGCAAATCACTGGCGGCACATATCAAGGAGCACCGTATGGAACATGCCGCCACTCTGCTCTCCGGCACCGCAGGTAATCTGGCAGATGTTGCCGGTGCCATCGGTTATGAAAGCCAGAGCAAGTTTACGGCGGCATTTAAAGAATATTATGGAATTCTTCCCAAGGACTATCGGAAGAATCGTCCGGGTAAGGTGCTGGTTATTCTTGCGGGGGGGCTGTCCAGCAGGATGGGTACCGACAAAACATTTTTGAAGGTCACTTCTGATGCGGATTCCTGCAGGCTTGCTGAAATTGATTCAGCCGGAAAACTACCATTCAGTCAGGAAACCGGGGCTCAGATTAATGACAGATTTTCCAACCTGACATTCATAGACACCATCCTGGATAATGCCAATAAAGTGTTCGACCGGGTGATCATATCAGCCGGTTCAGCACAGCACGCTGAGACCATATATACGCACCTGAAGAACAGAAATCTGCTGTGTACCCGGAGTATGCCTGAAATCATAATCGACAGATACAACGAAATCGGGCCCATGGGAGGGCTCCTGTCTGTAATGGAACAGACTAATGTAATGTTCTTCTCTGTCACTGCAATCGACCAGCCCTACGCAGATATGCAGCTTCTGTCTTTCCTTTTTGATGAAATAAAAAATGCCGGCTCAGATTCTGTCCGTGCCGTTATGATCCAGTCTCCCTCCGGAAAGATTGAAGCCTGCACTGCTGCCTACGGCAGAAATGCCTACCCGGCCATGAAGGCTTCATATGAGCAGGGACAATACTCCCTGTTCCGGTCAATCGGACGCAGCATGACTAAGATATTATCTCCTGATGAAATAGAAAAAGCCCTGCCGGCACTCAGTCCCGACAGGCTTAACAAAGCTGTGTCAAATATAAATACTGTTGATGATTACAGGGATTACCTGAGTCGGAAACATGAACAGACTTCCACTGACTGCCAGCCGTGACTGAAAGTGCCGACGGCACATTAATGCCGCTATAACCAGCCGTGAACGTAGGTTTTTAGTATTTCACGGCTGATTATAGGTTAACAGCGTCTACTGTTCAAATAAGTCATCCATATCCACAACATTAACAAAAGCACCACTGTATTCGTTATATTTCAATCCGAATGTAGTGATCAATGTACTGTGGATTGCTGTCCTCGGTGATATTTCTTCTGAAAGCAGAGAAATTCTGTTTCTTATTGTCCTATCATAGTTTTTATTTACAGTAAATTCTTCACCGTAAAACTTGATTTCACACATATTTACAATGTTATCTTTTCGTTCGATGATCAGATCGATCTGTGTTCCTGTTTCTTCCGTTTTACGTTTTGACCAGGCAGATTGATTTGTACTGACTCCACTGATTCCCAAAGCCTTCTTAATCTGTTCTATATGATTGAAGCAAACATTTTCAAAAGCTATCCCCCTCCAGGTTATAATCTCCTGTGATTGTATATTTGTTATCCAGAAATCATTATTCAGTTTCTTTTCATTTTCAACAAATCTGAGATAAAAATTACAAAAAGAGTCTGTCAGCTTATAATAATCTTCCCTTTTACTGCAGCCAAACGGAATATATTTAATAATGAAGTCACTTGCTATCAATGCGGCCAGAGCATTGGTCAATGTCCCACCTTCGCTTATTCCGGAAATTTTTGCCAGTTCAGACCGTGTACATCCATAATGTTTTGACCCTACTGCCCGAATGATTGCAATCATCATATCCGGGTTGTTGAATATTGCACGGAATAATCTGTTGAATTCGCCATTCAGTGGAGCATTTTTCGAAAAAAACAGGCTGTCTACGTTCTGTGCCAGACTTAATCCACTTCTAAAATAACTCAGATAATAAGGAATGCCTCCTGTTATCATGTAAGACTGAACAATATCATATCTGGATAATTTTATATTTTCACTTAGCAGATACTGTTCACATTCTCCAAGGGAAAATGGAGAAAGCTTAATCTCACATGTTAACCTGTTATACAGACCACCGTGATTATTTATAAGTTTATCAGTCATCCAGGACGTTGCACTTCCGCATACGACAAGCATAACATTCTTTCTCGAGCATGCCCATGTATTCCAGAAACCTTCAAAAGCTGTAATGAAGCCGGATTTTGGTGTATCGAGCCAGGGAAGTTCATCTATAAAAATCAGCTGTCGGGTACCGTCATCTTTTTCCTGTAGATACATTTCCAGCATCAAAAAAGCATCCATCCAGTTTTCCGGACACCGGCTTTTTTTCATCCCCTGAAGAACAAGCGAATTATAAAAATGTTTAAGCTGTTTCCTGATAGGACTGTCAGAAGATTCTTCCCCTGAATCGATCGGTGAAAGTCCCGCATGACGAAAAGTTATCTTTCCTTCGAATACTTCGTTAACGAGGTATGTTTTTCCTACCCTTCTTCGCCCGTATACCGCAACAAACTGTGCTTTGCTGCTATTATAAAGCCTATTCAGTATTTCTGTTTCTTTCTTACGTCCTACCATATAATCGTACCTGCATTCCCGGATTGTAACCACATACTCAATCTGATGATGTCTTACAAATCAGTAAAATTCCTTTATAATCAGCCATATAGCTATATATTACCCTCTTCACGGCTGATTATCAAGGAATTTCGTCAGATATGCAGGAGCTTTCTGAGTCTTTCTGACAGAACAATTGCCAGCACCATCTTTGCAATATCAGGAATTATAAACGGAACTACGCACCACATAAGTGCCGTTCCCAGTCCAATGGCACCGGTCTGTCCGGTATATACCACCATAAACCATGCGGTTCCGAAGGCATAACACACCAGGAGTCCTATGCTGCAGACAATTATCCTGTGGAGGAACTTCATCCGTTGCTTCCTCTTTGTTATTCCGGATCTGCCGGCAGCACTTTCTGCCGGCTCGTCGCTGCTGCCGGAACTCTCACTACAGTTCAACTTCTCCCTCTTGGGAATATTGGCATCAACCTTTTCTGCATCGGTGCCTCTGCCGGCGCATTTCCTGAAGTTCAGCTTCTCCGCACCCCAGTATATCAGGGCCATCAGCAGAAATCCCAGAATATACCCTCCGGTAGGGCCGATAAGTGCGGCCGCCCCTCCACGGAATCCGGAAAATACAGGAACCCCCACTGCACCCAGTATGAGATACACCAGGATGGAAATGGTGGCTCTCTTGCCTCCCAGCAATCCTATAACAAAAAACACCGCAAAGGTCTGCAGCGTAAATGGTACTGCAAAAGGAATGCTGATCCAGGAACACACGGTGATCAGCACCGCTCCCACCGCCATATATACAAGATCAATAGTCTTTAATGATTTCATATATTTTCAACCTCCTTTCAGAATGTTCTTACACTCACCTCTCCTGAGGACAGTGCCTCCATCCTGCCATCCTCATACCTGACTATCAGCCGGCACTCGTCATCTATATCAATAGCCTCAGCCGGAACTGATGAATCGCCCCCCGGCAG
>JABUTA010000164.1:3989-8109 GCA_021443845.1 Parasporobacterium sp. | reverse complement strand
CCATAACAACCGGATCCAGGCCGCCGAAAAATTCATCAAACGGATCCGGTTCTCCCGGATAAGCTTGTTTCTCCTGAGCCTTTGGCTTTACAGATTCACCGGCTGTCCGGACAGGGGTTCCGCCCGTTCCTCCGGGAGCATAAGCCGGTATGCTTCGATTCTGCACAGGAGCCCTGGCTCCTGCCTCCAGTTGCCTGATCCTGTCTGCAAGGCTGTCATTGTCCGTTTCCATCTGGGGACATGCCAGCCTGATGACCGCAACCTCCATGAGTATCTGCTTCGAGGATGAAAATCTCATCTGATTGATCAGTTCGGAAATAATCCGGATATAACGCATAAGCACTGCGTTATCCGCAGCTGCCGAATCATTCTGCAGCTGCCTTGTATTTTCCTCCGAAAGTCCGAGAAATATCGAAGCATCACTTCCTGCGGCCTTAACCATCAGCATGTTCCTGATATACCAGATAAAGTCTGATGCAAATCTGGTCAGATCCTTGCCGTCAGCAGCTGCCCTGTCAATTATTCCGAGAGCAGCCGGAGCATTTCCTGTATATACACTGCGGAAGAGCTCTGAAAATACATCCGTATCTGTAGTACCCAGAACCTCCAGGGTCTTTTCATATGTCAGATCTTCACCGAGATTAAAAGCAATGCATTTATCCAGAAGGCTTATGGAATCCCTCATGGAGCCGTCCCCCATACGGGCTATATACTTAAGTGCCTTCTGTTCGGCAGATATTCCTTCCTGTCTCAGTATTTCTTCAAGATTGCCTGTGATCTTCTCATTGGTGATCCGCCGGAAATCATAACGCTGACACCGGGAAAGTATGGTTACCGGAAGCTTATGGGGCTCTGTTGTCGCCAGAATGAACACTGCATACTCCGGAGGTTCCTCCAGAGTCTTCAGAAATGCATTAAAAGCAGCTCCGGTTATCATGTGGGCTTCGTCTATAATAAATACCTTGTATTTTCCCTTAACCGGTGTATATCGTACTTCCTCTATGATCTGTCTTATGTCATCAACACCGTTATTGGACGCAGCATCCACTTCCACCACATCCACAAAGTTGCCTGCAAGCACGGACCTGCAGTTCTCGCACTCATTGCATGGTTCACCGTTAACAGGGCTGAGGCAGTTTACTGCTCTGGCAAATATTTTGGCAGCAGACGTCTTGCCTGTTCCTCTGGTTCCGGTAAACAGATATGCATGCCCTATCCTGTTATTGGCCAGCTGGTTTTTCAGGGCTCGGACTATATGATCCTGTCCCTTCACCTGGTCAAAGGTCCGGGGTCTGAATTTTCTGTAAAGTGCTACATAAGACATTAATATGGCCTCTGACAGTTATTGAATGAGGTATGAAATGAGCTGCTGCGGGGCTCTTCGCCGCCCGCAAAAAATCAGTCCACACCACCTGATATACTATCATATTGCCATGTCAATATCAATTGAATTTGTGTTATGCAGCAAAGAAGAGGGGCAGTATCTGCCTGCCCCTCCGTTTTCTTAATGCCATGTTTCAATTGATTCTGATATCTACCATTCCTGCAACGGTTTTTCTGAAAGCCGGAGCATATTTTTCCCCGACATTTATCCTTTTTCCGTCGTCCATTTCCACATAATCCGCCGTTGACGAACGGATGTGTTCCACAGAGATCAGATAAGACTGATGAATCCTTATGAACCCCAGCATGGACAGCTTTTTTTCAATATTATTGAGGGTACCGTTAAACTCGAAGGAGTCCCTGCTGCTCCTGATTTCCATAAGCCTTCCCCTGGAAGATATGTAGATTACATCATCAATATTAAAAAATCTTGTTTCCATCCTTTTTGTTGCCATTAACCTTATGTCTGTCTTGTTCCTCCTGTTCAGCCGGTAAATTTCCCTGAAAAACTTCATAACCAGACTTTCCGGCGTCTTTTCAGTTATGATACAGCATTGTGTATCGAATCCGAAGGATTCCAGGATTGATGTTGTACTGCCTTTTTCGACAATAAAGACTACGCTCAGCATTATTTTTCCTCCTTTAAGGATGCAATAAGCCAGCGCTGTCTCATAGCATAGATATTCTGTTTTCAATGATCCTGCCGAAGATCCCCGACATGAATAAATGTATATCAAATAATATATAAAATCTACAAATCTGCAGAAAAAAGCAGGGCAATGCATTCAATACACTGCCCTGCCGTCCTTAAGCGGCTTATACGGATTTAGTTTTTCTTTACGCCGATAGTAACATTTTCTCCATTGATGTCCCATTCCCTGGAATGTCCTTCAACGGATCCGGTCACAACATCTGTAGCCATGACATCTGTCAGCAGCATCTGCTTCTTATCAGATACCAGCTGTTCCAGTCTGGCATTTCCTGAGAGATAAATGGTTATCATGTCCATTACCTCAAATCCTGCTTCCTTACGCATGGTCTGGATCTTTGAAACNNNGAATCCTTCTTCAACCAGCTCAGGAGTCATGTTAAGGTCAAGAACCACGGTAATGCCGTAATCGCTCATTGACTCATATCCCTCCACCTGTGCGGTTTCGATAAGCAGATCCTCTTTTTCCAGATCCACAGGCCCTCCCGGCAGCTCCAGATGAAGCTTTCCTGAAGCATTTATCTCATCCATGGCTGCATTTCCGTCTACAGTTCCGAGAGCATTCCTGATCTCTCCCACCTGTTTGCCGAACTTAGGGCCTACAGTCTTAAGCTGAGGCTTGAAGGAGTAAGACGAGAAGTCTCTTACATCTGTTCTCATTTCCACGTTCTTGACATTAAGTTCATCAGCTACGATAGCGGTATAGAATTCATTCATATCCCACGGAGCCTTAATGAACATGTTTGCCAGAGGCTGACGGTTCTTGACATTTGATGCATTTCTGCAGGCGCGTCCCATGACAACCACCTGAAGGACATGATCCATGTTTGCTTCCAGTTCAGGATCTATCATGGACTCATCTGCTGTCGGGAACAGTGTCAGATGGATGCTTTCCGGTGCATCCGGGAAGTCACGTACCACGATATTCTGATAGATGTCCTCCGTCATGAACGGAATGAACGGTGCGGCCGTCTTGCACAGAGTCACCAGGCAGGTGTAAAGAGTCATGTACGCATTGATCTTATCCTGCTCCATGCCCTTTGCCCAGAATCTCTCACGGCTTCTTCTTACATACCAGTTGCTCAGGTCATCCACAAACTCCTGAAGAGCGTAGCCTGATTCCGGAATCCTGTAATTGGTCATGTTATTGTCAACTGTCTTTACCAGAGTGTTCAGCTTGGACAGTATCCATTTGTCCATGATAGGCAGTTTTTCCGGTTCCAGTTTATACTCTGCCGGATTGAAGCCGTCAATATTGGCATATAATACGTAAAACGCATAGGTATTCCAGAGAGTACCCATGAACTTACGCTGTCCTTCCATAACCGCATCTCCGTGGAAACGTGACGGAAGCCATGGTGCGGAATTGGTATAGAAATACCAGCGGATAGCATCTGCTCCGAACTGTTCAAGAGCCTCAAAGGGGTCAACTGCATTGCCCTTTGACTTGCTCATCTTCTTGCCGTCCTTATCCTGGACATGACCGAGAACTATTACATTCTTATACGGAGCCTTGTTGAACACCAGTGTGGAAATAGCCATAAGCGAATAGAACCATCCTCTGGTCTGGTCAACAGCCTCTGAAATAAAGTCTGCAGGGAAGTGGGCTTCAAAAAGCTCTTTATTTTCAAATGGATAATGATACTGTGCAAAAGGCATTGAGCCAGAGTCATACCAGCAGTCGATAACCTCCGGAACCCTGTGCATCTGTTTTCCGCAGTGAGGGCATGTGATGGTAACTTCATCGATATACGGCCGGTGAAGTTCAATATCCTCAGGACAGTTGTCAGACATGCTCTTTAATTCTTCAATGCTGCCGATGCTGTGCTGATGTCCGCATTCACATTCCCATATATTAAGAGGTGTGCCCCAGTATCTGTTTCGTGAAATGCCCCAGTCCTGAACATTCTCCAGCCAGTCACCGAAACGGCCTTTGCCCAGGCTCTCCGGAATCCAGTTAACAGTATTGTTGTTGCGGATAAGGTCATCCCTGACATCTGTCATTTTGATGAACCAGCTCTCACGTGC
>JABUTA010000164.1:0-3931 GCA_021443845.1 Parasporobacterium sp. | reverse complement strand
GAAAACAGTCTGTTATGTTCCTTAAGATAATCAAGGATCTTTCCGTCTGCCTTCTTTACAAATACACCCTCCCATGGAGTTTCCTTTGTCATGCAACCTTTTGCGTCAACATACTGTATGAAAGGAAGACCGTATTTGCGGCCTACACGGGAGTCGTCTTCGCCGAAGGCCGGAGCGATATGTACTATACCTGTACCGTCACCCATGGTTACATAATTATCGCATACCACGTAATGACATTTTTCCCTGATTTTAGAATAATCCACATCTTCAATGAGAGGATGATATTCCTTATGTTCAAGGTCTGAGCCTTTGTATTTCTTGATAATGGTATAATCCTCTCCCAGGACCTTACCAAGGAGTGCCTCTGCCATGTAATAGAACTCATCACCCTGCTGCACCTTAACATAGGTTTCATCAGGATTTACACAGAGTGCGGTATTGGAAGGCAGTGTCCATGGGGTTGTGGTCCATGCCAGGAAGAATGCATTTTCACCTGATACCTTGAACTTGGCAATGGCTGTTCTTTCCTTGACATCCTTATAGCCCTGAGCTACTTCATGACTTGAAAGGGGAGTGCCGCAGCGGGGGCAGTAAGGAACTATCTTATAGCCTTTGTAAAGAAGTCCTTTTTCCCATATCTTTTTAAGCGACCACCATTCAGACTCGATAAAATCATTGTCATATGTTACATATGGGTTGTCCATATCTGCCCAGAAACCTACTGTGCCTGAAAAATCCTCCCACATGCCTTTGTATTTCCATACGCTTTCCTTACACTTCCGGATAAAGGGATCCAGACCGTACTGTTCGATCTGCTCCTTGCCGTCAAGGCCCAGAAGCTTTTCAACTTCTATCTCTACAGGAAGTCCGTGGGTATCCCAGCCGGCTTTTCTCGGAACCTCATAGCCCTTCATGGTCCAGAATCTCGGAACAAGGTCCTTGATGACACGGGTAAGCACGTGGCCTATATGGGGCTTGCCGTTAGCTGTGGGCGGTCCGTCATAGAACATGTACTGTGGGCAGCCTGCCCTTTCCTTCATGCTCTTTTCGAAGATTTCCTTATCCTTCCAGAACTTCTCAATCTTCTTCTCGCGATCGGTAAACTTTAGATCGGTTGATACTTTTTCGTACAAAATTTCCTCCTCTCCCCATGGCTTTCTCGTCACCGTGGAGTGATAATCATTGTATGGTTAAATCAAGTGCCATTTATAAACGTAACTTGTATTATAGCATAAGAATTCCTTTTAACAACCGGAAAATCAGCCCTTCCCTGATATTCCTTGCACTTGGATTACCGCAATGGTAAAATACCCCATTATGATCAGACTTATATTTTTTTCTCTCGGAGCAATCCTTATTGCAATAGCCACAGTATTTGTATACCCCATCTACCGGATCACCCGGAAACGGGATCAGAAAAAGGGAGACCTGCTCGCCCTTCATTTTGTCCAGTGGGGCCTTAAGGTCTGGAGCGTATGTGCAGGTTCAAAGGTTACATACAAGGGTCTTGAATATCTCCCGGAAGACGGGGATCCGGTTGTTTACGCATCCAACCATCGCAGTCTTTTTGATGTTATCCTGACATACCCTGTGTTCAAGGGACGCACAGGCGCCCTTGCCAAGATAGAACTCAGGTCACTTCCTCTGGTCGGCTGGTGGATCAGAACCGTATACGGCGTCCTTATTGACCGGAAGGATGTAAGGCAGGGTCTTCAGTGTATTCTTCAGTGCATTGATAATCTCAGAAACGGTATCTCAATGCTGGTTTACCCGGAAGGAACCAGAGGCCATGTTGACGGTGATCTGCTGCCCTTCCATAAAGGCACCTTTAAGGTCGTGACAAAGTCAAAAGTCCGGGTCATCCCCGTGGCCATTGTGGGCACAGGTGATATGTTTGATGACCACCGGCCATTCTTCAAATCCCGCAGAGCCATCATCGAGTTCTGTGAACCTGTCGAAACCTGCAAACTCTCACCTGAAGAATTGGGATTTCTGCAGGATACCGTCCATGACATCATACTTGAACGCATTACTGCCAATCTTCAGGAACTGAATGCAGCAGAATAACCGGAGGCCTCTTTTATGTGCGACAATAACCTGCCCATAGGAGTTTTTGATTCCGGCTTCGGAGGACTTACCGTAGCCAGAGAAATATTCCGAAATCTTCCAAATGAAAAAATCATTTATTACGGTGATACTGCCCGGGTTCCTTACGGCAACAAATCTCAGGATACTGTCATCCGTTATTCAAAGCAGATAAGCCGTTTCCTCATATCCAAAGGCGTAAAAGCCATAGTTATTGCCTGCAACACCGCTTCTGCACTGGCCCTTGATGCTGTGCAGGCTTCCTGCAGCATACCTGTTATAGGCGTTGTTAAGCCCGGAGCGGATGCCGCAGTCAGGGCATCTGCTTCAGGACGTATAGGCATCATCGGTACCTCAGGAACCATTGCCAGCGGACTGTACGACAGATACATCAAAGAGCTGCTGCCTTCGGCACAGGTATTCGGAAAAGCATGCCCATTATTTGTCCATCTGGTGGAAGAAGGTATGATCGATGACAGTGTCACTGTTGAAATGATCCACAGATACCTGGACGGCATGATCAGCCGGGACAATATCGATACTCTTATCCTGGGCTGTACCCACTACCCTCTGCTGAGGTCTGTAATAGCCAGGGAAATCGGGGGAGTATACGCAGACTTCACTGACAATGCTTCAGACAGTTCACCCTGCTCCCGCAGCGGACATCCCATTACTCTGGTGAACCCTGCATATACCACAGCAAAGGCTCTGGCAGGGCTTCTCAATGAGAAAGGACTTGCGTCTGATATACCTGTTTCCCCTCATGATCATGAATTTTTCTGTTCAGACGGCCCTGACAATTTCCGTTCCTTTGCATCGGAAGTCCTTAATATGCAGATTGACAGGGTGCATCTGAAAGTACTTGAATAAACGGATTGTTTTAAGATTTTCCATGGAGTTAAAAAGAGGACCGGAATCCGGTCCTCTTTAATATTCACTTTATGATCAGCGGAGCTTATCCAGCCATTTATCAGTTCTCTTTCTCTTAGGATCCTTTGCAGGTTCGTATTTAGGTCCTCTCACGTACTTGGCAGAGAGAACGTATATGCCTGAAACCTTAGCTTTAACTTCCTGCTTTGGAAGAAGTGTCTTGAAGCAGTCCGCATCACAGATAAGACTCATTACTCTGTTGCCGGCTTTTACCTTAAGGATAGGAACCTTAGATAATTTTGCAAGTCTCGGTGTGGAATCCACAACAATCTTCGGAAGTCCGGCTTCCTTCATATGCATCTTCTTCATATCGATAATGAACAGATTGATGGTCTGGGCTGTCTTGGCCATTTCATCCATCTGTTCCTGCTGCTTTTTCTGTTTCTTTTTGCCTGTAATTAATAAATAAATAAAAACACCTATAAGGACTGCCAGTACGCACAGTAAGATTATAGACAATGTTGACATATCTGATATGTTCTCCCTTCAAATGATACCGAAATATATTAACACCTGCATTCAATTCATGCAAGCGTACTGATTACAGAGAGCTGAGGATAAATTTCTCCTGAGTCTCCACGTGACGGTCTATGTCTTTCTTTATGGCCTTCTCGTTGCCGGTCTTCAGATCTTCGATTATCTTACTATGTTCTTCTATGATGATATTCTTGTTTTTCAGATCCGAAATATACTCCAGTCTGTATCTGAATACATGCTCCTTAAGACCTCTCAGCGCTGTAACCAATCTGGAATTATTGGACATTCTGCAGATTTCATTATGGAATTTTACGTCAAGATTGGCAATCTGCTCCGCATTCCCTTCAGGTATTGCATCTGCGATTTCCTGATTGATGCTCTCCAGAATCACAATATCCTCCGGTGTGGCATGCCTGCAGGCCAGCTGGCAGGCAAG
>JABUTA010000163.1 GCA_021443845.1 Parasporobacterium sp. | reverse complement strand
ATGGGAAAAAATCAGGAAGAAAGGAATGAAGATTATAGCGTTTAGAAATAGAGATATTTATGGGAGGATAAGACAATGACACTAAAAGGCAAAAGAACAAGCTATGGATTGGTAGAAATCAGGGAAGAGAGAAGCGGATATGCGATCTATGTGAACGGTGTTCTGAAGGAGAGTTCTGCGGATCTGAACTATATATTGAGGAGATTTGACACATATTAAAACAGTCTAGCTCGCAGCTTTTTTTCGCAAAGTAAACGCCTGGTCAAAGGTAAAATAGCATCAGAAACAAGATGATAAGGCAACTACAGATTAAGGGAAGGAAGTGATGCCCGGAAGAACTGGACGGCGGTAAATAATGCAAGGTATAAATCACTAATACTCAAAACGGAGGAAACGAGAATGGAGATTAAAGGAACAAAACACAAACAGAATGCAACAGATTATTATCAGGCATGCAAGAAATGTGGCAGGCTCTTCTATTTCAGCAGAGACTGCAATGGCAAGACCGTTGTATGCCCGCACTGTGGAACCAAACACTGATCAAAAAAGGAGGAACGAAGAATGCTTAAAAGAATAAGAATCAGGAAGTTCAAAAGTATTTGCTATGGCTATTTCAAGCGCTGCCCGTACTGCGGCTACTCCGGGAGCGACTGGGGTGACAGCGGTGCGTGCCCAAGCTGCGGTGAAACAAGCTAAAGAACAATTTGCCAGGCATGAGAGCAGGTAAAGCACTCTGCCTAACGGAAACTCTTTCATAAGCTGTTCTATCTGGCTATACGGGAAGAAGGGAGTATGATCCCGAATGAAGAAACTGGTTGTTTTTATTTTGGAGGAAGTGGGATATCTTTCATTACTTGCTTATGGAATCTACAGATATCCTAAGTACATGGAGGGAGTATCAATCATTGCAGTTTTTGTTATTCCGGCTTTGTCAATAGCAGCTGCTACTATGATACAATTCCTTTTGCGGAAAATAGAAAGAGAAAAGTTGATCAAACAGTTTAGAGGTGTTAATCAATGGCTGTATAGCATGATTACTTTTTGCCTAATTTTTACAACCTTTTTTGTCTCATATGTGGCTTTGGAATACTTCGGAAATATGCCGGCATCATTCAGGACCCTTTTTTTGATCAGTATTCTGTCTACTCTGGCGCACATGATGATCAGCTCAATGCCGGGTATGACTTCAAGAATGGACAAATTACTGCAGGTAGATGAAGATGAATATGAGAACTAAGGATCTCAAGATAGGGCTTGTGTTATGGGAATGACTATCATATAATCACACTTACAAATTGAATAGGGCTTCTCTATAAGCCGTTGTTTTGATAATAGTCGAAGGATTCTCCGCGGGCGGAGTCTATCCATTCGAAATTTATCAAAACAACGGCTTTTTGTCGTTAGTGCACATTGACAACTTCATCAGCAACTGAGCCGGATGGCCGACCGGGGAAGCCTCGCGATGATATGAGCGGGCCAAGGAATAGTTCGGCGCAGATTGCGATTAGCAATATGAAATTTATTAGGAATCGTGTTTCGAGAAGGAGGTGGGTGTGATGTCATATAGGCCGACAGTATCAGTTTACATTAATGGACATATAGCGGATATAGGTTATTACAGAAACTGGGATGATACGGATCTATTCTTTGAAGCATTTGCAATCGCTGCTTTGTTTTGCGAATGCAAATCTATATCTGAATACAATGCCAAGAAATTTGGCAGGCAGAAAGTGTTCTACTCAGTAGAACCCGAGACCTTTGAAAACACTGAGGAGAATCTTAAGTTTTTCGAGTCGTGCTCTGAATGGCCGATTCTGGTTGATCTTACGGCAAAGTGCATTTATGTAAGCGAAGGTGCAAAGGAAAGGGATGAATTGCTAACCATGCCTTCAGCTCTGGATAACCACAAGAACTATGGGTATAGAAAGGCGCGTAGAAGAACAGGGATGAGCTACGTGGAGTGTCTGCTTGCGGGCATCCCATACACGTATGACCCGTCAGCTTACGAGGAGTATGAAGAGGAGATACCGGCGGTTGACAGGATTTCTGTCAGGAACGTTGACCGGGTTATGGCACATTGCAGGATCCCGTTTGATCATGTAGACATGGTTGGACTTCTGGATTTATTTCTGGAATATAAGGAATTGCAGTCTCATTTATCAACTACCGTATTGGAATTGCTTCAAAAGGAACGGCAGTTAAAGGTAGAGAAAAATCTCGGAGCCGCAGTTCGCAGTCTTTTTTCTCCAAGAGAATGAGGAATAGTTTTTATAATTGCATCATGGATCAAGCTATCTGGAAGATGGGAATGCTTCAGTACAAAGCCGAGGAGGTACATTATGAGGGAAAATAACAGAAATATTGTTGTACAGGTTGAGAACAGATCAGACAATGATGGTTTCCACATTTATCTGAGTTTTTCAGGTCAGCGTGAATATCTGATGACCCATAGGCATAATGGCCTGTTGTATGAATTGCTGAAGGATGGGGCGGTGCTAGGAGATATGAGAAGATGGAAAACTGGTGATATTGCCGGTAGAATCGGAAGATCTCCAAGGAGCCCCCGCTCAGGTAAGCTAACGAACATGGTGGATTATCTGCTGGTTGTTATAGATGATTACCTGTATGAAAGAGAAGCTTGCTGAATAATAATCGGGATAGTTGAATACATTAAGGCTGCAGTCAAAGGTTATCCCAGGCTCGCAGCCTTTTTTCACGGAATGAAGGTATATCCTCCTGTAAGATATCCGTATGGAATACAACGAAATCTACAACAGTGAGGGTTTAATATGACAGAGACATATAAAACTGATGAGCAGATCATTAGTGAGGCAATAATGGATGAACTGGCACAGAGAGAGGTGCCGATGATATTTCCTGAATATGTGATTGAAGACAGAAATGAATATGGTCACGAACAGATTGATATTTCCGGTAGACAAGACTTGAGAGCATTAGATTGTTTTACGATAGATGGTCCAAACGCCAGGGAGTTGGATGATGCATTAAGCCTGATTGTAACCGATGATGGATACAGGCTTGGTGTTCATATTGCCGATGTGTCAGCATTTGTACCGGAAGGATCTGCATTGGAGCTTGAAGCAGAAAACAGAGGGACAACGATTTATCTCCCGGGACAAACTGTTCCAATGTTTCCATCTGTTATATCAGAAGAACTTTGCTCTTTAACGCCTAATATTGACAAACTGGCTGTTACCATGTTCATTGATTTCGATTCTGCAGGAAATATTTTGGATTATGAGGTATGTAGATCTGTAATCAGATCAAGAGTCAGAGGCATATATTCAGAGGTAAATACGATAATTGAGGGCAATGCGGATGTTAATGTTCTTGAAAAGTATAAAACGGTGCTTGAAGAAATCAGGATAATGCAAACGCTTGCGGAGATTCTTCATAGTAATCGCGCCCATTGCGGCGCGAGTGTAAGTTCTTTTAATGAATGCAAATATACCTTTACAGACGGGATGCTTGAACTGTCTGTTTGCGGGAATACTGAAGCGGACAGGATGATCTGTGAGTTTATGGTAGCTGCAAATACTTGTATGGCCTATTACTTCGAAGCAAATAAGCTTCCAGGCATATACAGGGTACAGAAAGAGACGAGTTTAAATGCCAGATATAGTGTAGAACAACACAATCATGAATCATTGGCAATTTGTGGAGGATATATGAGGTTCACATCACCAATTCGCCGTGCAGCAGATTATATGGTTCACAAGGTTCTGACATCTTTTTTGGAAGGAGAACCAGCGGATGATCTAAGGAAAAGGTATAAGGAAGAACTGGCGGCATATTGCAGCAGGGCTCAATTCCTGGAAGAAAGAGTTAAACACATTGAGCGAAAAATCGTAAACGAATGTCATATGCTTTATTTTGCACGGCATGCTGAAGAGACCTTTCGTGGAGTAGTTGTCGGTACCAGCAGGGTGACCAACGATACAATGATTGCACTTCAACCCTATAATATCCGTATTTTCG
>JABUTA010000162.1:4113-5817 GCA_021443845.1 Parasporobacterium sp. | reverse complement strand
GCATTGTCGGTTGCTGCAGTAATGACGGGAAAGATTCCGCCGGAATGCAAAAATGTCGTGTGTTTGATATCAGGAGGAAACATCAACCCCGAAAAGCTTCAGGAGCTGACGAATAAATGGCAGGAAAAATATTTTTCAGTGTATTCTGCTGTATTGTCTAGATGCAAAGAAAAATAATAATAATGGAGAGAAAGTTGATGTAACATGGGAAACCTTCATGCGAATATTAATTCCCCGAAGGTAATAAACCACGGCGACAGGGGGAATACTTAAAAGCAGTTATCAAAGAGCTGAATATAGATAAAAATACCGACCCTGTGGCTGTAAGCGAGCTTTTATACGAGGCCGGGTATGATGATGTCTCCCTGCCGGAAATCCGGGAATTTTTAAGTACCCACGGGGAGGGCACAGCCGACGGGGACATGGAAGGCCCTAAGGAGAGGATTCCTGCAGTCTTTTTAAATAACAACTACCTTGCCCACTGGGATAAGCCTGTCCCTTCAGGGAAGGAATATCCTGAAAAAGACATAGACATGTATTTCTTTGAGAATGTCATTAAAAACATATATGACGACTACGGGGAGATGCATTACCGGTACTATTATGACGACGAAACGGATAAGTTCTTTTTATCAGTCATCCCTGAGGACATAGAGAATATATATGCAAACAAAGATTCTGAAACAAAGTCTGAATGGTACAGGGAAGCTGCAAGGGCAGGACATATACTGGTCTGGGCTGAGGACGTTATGCATGCGGCAGGGTATAAGGCATTCGAACTGGAAGCAAACACTGCCAGAAGTGACCTTGCGATTGTTTTTACGGCAGGGAATGAGACTGAAAATTAATAAGAACCGCATGAGCGGTTCTTATTAAGAAAACGTATAACTTAAAAGGGAGATTGAGCGGGGGACGCTCAGAAATTATGAAAAAGTTTTTCCTTTCCGCCATATGCATAAAGCAGATTTTCAAGATTCCAATGCAGTGATTAAGCTGACATTCCCATTATACGTATTATTGCCGTTTCCTGAAATCTTGAGGATGCAAAGCTTGGAAAGTTTGACCTGATAGTCACAAGGTAGGTATCCCGGTTCGCAAGGAATACCGTGGACACGCTCCAGCAGCCCCGGGAACTGAAAAAACTGGGAATAGAGGTATATTTTAATGGGAAAGCAGACGAAATTCTGCTTTCCCGTTTTTTACTTTTGATGTATGTTTTACACGGTGATTGGTATATAGTGTATTTATAAGATAGCTTTAGGGACCGGAATAAAAACGGGAGCCAGAATATAATCATGAGCCAGAATATAATCAAATGAACAGGAGGACGGGGAAAATGAGTTTTGAAGAGATGCTGTTAAAGAGGGAAAGCTGCAGGGATTTTCATAAAAAGCCGGTTTCAAGGGATGACCTTGTAAAGATTGTGGAAGCAGGCCGTCTGTCACCGAGCGGATGCAATTCCCAGCCATGGAAGTTCATTGTGGCAGATGAGCCGGAAGCATTGGAAGGTGTCTGCGACGCTCTGGTAGTATCCGGCGGCAGGACTGCATGTGCATGGCGGGCAGATGTCCCGGCGTTTATCGTTATCGTAGAACAGCCGGCGGTCCTGATGCCCTTCGCATTGAAATATTACAAGGATTCCCAGAGGTTTGCACAGGGAGATATAGGTGCGGCAGTACTTAACATGTGCTACCAGGCAGAAGA
>JABUTA010000162.1:0-4030 GCA_021443845.1 Parasporobacterium sp. | reverse complement strand
GTGCGCCTTATTCTGGCAGTCGGATACCCGAAGGAAAATAAAGAACCTCGGGAGAAAGTCAGAAAAGGATTTGATGAGGTGTGCAGTTTTAACAAGTGGTGATAATGTCGGCATAGTTCGGAACTGCACTTTAATGATGCTGTAAGAACCTTGCTGCAAAGCTGAATAACATACAGGCCGGATGTTTTATCCGGCCTGTATTTATGTGGGAAACAATCTTCCGGCCGCACTTTGTGAGAAATTTAACATGGAACCGAATTTTATTGAAACTCGGCTATTTTTGTGTAATATTACTATAAATATATTAAATAATCAAAACCTATTTGTTTAATATGTTTAATTTTTTAGTGATGGAGGGAGAGAAAAATGAAAAGAACACATCTTAACAAACTGTTAGTATGGTTGGTCGTACTTGCCATGTGCATGACCATGGTTTCATCTGCGGCATTTGCGGCAGAACCCGCACTTGAAGGCGGTTCGCCTGCAGCTGAAGCCCAGGATGGACAGTCTCCTGAAGGAGAATCTGCCGAAGGTGAATCACCTGAAGGTCAGGCACCCGGCGGTGGCGGCGGTGGCGGCCCGCAGATGGCCTTTGTTTCAGAAGGGATGATCCCTGCAAAGGAATCCATCATCCTTGAGAAAACAGATGATGATGGTAATAAGACAGAAGCATATTCCCTTACAGGATACAACCGTCAGATAACAGATGAAGACGGAACTGTGTATTTCTTTGACAAGGATGACCTCTATATCGGATATGCCATAAAGGACGGACAGCCTGTCGCAGCTGACTCCAATAAGGATGTCAGTGCCCTCGAAGTAGTTGACGGGGTATACCAGCTTAAAGCCATGGATATAGTGATAGGCGACAAATATTCCGAAATATTCCTGAACGGTGAAGGCTCGACAGCTGACATTTCAGGTCTCATCGTACTTGAGAGCCAGCTTGAGGAAGGACAGTCAGGACTTCCTTACTACAATGAAAAAGGACAGCTCATCACGGCAAACAGCGATATGTCGGCAGCAGGTGCAGCCATTGTATGTACCAACGGCGGCAAGGCATATGTACATGATCTGAGCTTCACTTCAAACGGATTTGCACATTCACTTTCAGTAGTATGGGGCGACGGTGAGCACAGCACGGTTCTTGATATCAGGAACAGTGACATTGCCACACTCGGAGCAAACCCGATCACACAGACACCTCAGGGCTTCCTTAACGGAGGACTTGACTTCAATACAATGATATGCCCTCCGTGGGTATTAGGCCTGTTCGGAGGCACACGTGCCATTAATATCCTTAACAGCAAGGCAACACTTAATGTCATCGATTCTGAGGTTGCAAGTGCAGGCTGGGCTATACTTTCATCTGACAGCTGCTCCGATCCTGTATTCAATGTTGTTGATACGACCCTTACAGCCCTTACAAGCGATGAAGGCTACGGACTCAGCTCAGAAGGCTTTGTAGACGGCGGTTTCGATATCCTCGGCATCGACGGCTATGAGATCGACGGGAAGATCTATCCATACGGCGTGGCTTACGGTGCATATGCAATCGGCAATTCGCGTGAGTTCTTCCACGGCGTTCAGGTACTGGGAACCACATATGCAACCATCAGCACAGGCTCAGCAGTTTCAAATTATTATTCATCAAATGGCCCGATAGACCTTTATGATGCAATTGATTATGATGCCGAGACCGACAGCTACACAAAGGTATCAGAGACTGTTGAAGGCAAGGGAGATGTATCAAGGATCTATTCCGTATTCGGCTTCATGTCACACGGCAACGGTGACATCGGTGTTTATGACGGAACAGAAGTAAACACAGAAGATGCCGTATTCCTTTACAGGAACGGAGACCTTAAATACACAATAGACAATTCCGTTATCAATACAAAGAACGGCGTTATCCTTCAGATGATGGACAACGACGATGCTCAGGCAGGCGGCCCGGTTGCACAGGAATTAACCGACAACGCAGGACTTCCTACAGCAACATACAAGGGTGAGGAAGGCGATTCAAATGCAGGCTCACACCTTGTTGAATTCGAACTTGCAAACGGGGAATATGTAGGCGATTTCTATAATGCAACAGGCTGGTACCACAATGACACCTTCGGTCAGGATCCTGATATGCTTAACCTTGTAATCGATAATGCAAAGCTTACAGGCGCAATATCCAATACAAAGACAGTACACGCAGTTCCTTACCATGAAGGAATCGAAGATGAAATAGCAGCAAGAAACGCTGTAAATGCACAGTACGGATATTCTGATATCCGGTATGTATACCTTGACAGCGAGATGGAAGTAACTGAAGACGTGGCAAACGCAGCATATGTACAGTTCACATACTTCACAAAGCTTCAGTATTATCTGCTCGGTCAGGTTGAAAACAAGGTTACTGCCGACAGCAATGCTGTCATCGATGTAGTCCTTAAGAACGGTGCAGTATGGAACGTAACAGATACATGCTACGTTACAACACTTGAAGTTGATGAAACATCAGTGGTTAATGGTATCGTAACAGAAGAAAACGGAAAGATCAGGGTAGAGCCGGCTGAAGCTCCTGTATTTGATGAAGCAGCAGGTGAAGAGGTTAAGGCAGTCGGAGAAGGCAAATGGGAAGAGTACATCGCATATCTTGTTTCTCTGGTAGATGCTGACCCGGAAGGAGAACTCCATGACCAGCTCATAGGAGAACTCGCAGAAGCAAAGGAAGCAGACTACGCAGGAATGAATGACGGAACAATGTACGGAGCACTTGCATTCATGTATTCTGCAATGTCATGGGAAGACTTTCAGGCACAATAATATAAACCTGATGTCCTGAAACCTTCGTGCTTCAGAAAAAAGTTTACAGTGTTTTATTAAAACAATTTATCCGCAGGTTCTTAAATGAACCTGCGGATAATACTTTGTAAAGGCCATAACAGTTTCCGGTTTTTCAGACTTATTTTATACGTAGTTGCAGGAAAATCATCAGCTTGTCACTAATACACAGGTTAAGATTGACGATACCCCGTTTGTAGGGTATCGTCAAAGCACAATGAATACATTATCGTCCAATGCAGAAAGGAGCAGAAGCATGAACAAACGACTGATAACCCGAAAATCCATAATGAAAATTATACTGACTGTGATTGCAGCCTGCTTCATTTTTGCAACATGCACGGCTGCGGACGAAAAATCCGGCGGAATCACCTTTGAATCAGGCGGCTTTGATACGCCGGAAGATGCTGTGCTGGCATATCTGGATTATTTCAGGCAGGGAGATGTCACGGGGATGATCTCTACGTTTGCCATTGAGACACAGGTCAAAAATACCGATAAGAAAGCATGCCTGCAGCGATTGAAATACGTCACATTTGAATACACGGACGGATTCGGTTATGCAGGCACGTATTCGTATAATATGGCAGTATGGAGCAGGGCTTCCTCGCTGATCCGTATTATAGACAGACAGCTGATCTATTACACCGCACTGCTTTCAGGATATCCTGAAATGGAGATAGGAAGCATCACGCTCATAGAGGACGAGGAAATAGATAAGTTTTCAGACTATACGAGCCTGTCCCTGCTGACAATTGAAAGCTTGCTGCCGGATATGCAGTTCTTATGCTGGGAACCTATGGGCACATATAAAAGCAGCTACGAAAGGATCATGAACAACTATTCTGAAATAGTGAAGACCAATTATGGTGCAGATGATGTCTGTGACCTTGCAGCCCGTATACAGCTGGGAGACATGGCAGCAGTGCAGTACATGCAGTGTATAAAATATGATGGTAAATGGTATAACTACACGCCTATGGGAACACTTGCGAATATAGCAGGCTTAAATACGTGCTTCGGAGGCCTTGTGATAGAAATTGGCGGCTGACAGTCAGCCATAGGAGACAGCCTTCCTACGGCATTAAGTGGAATGAGGGCAGAAAACAAGGATAGCTGAAAACCGGACAGCGGGTAAGTTTTATTGTTCCTGTCATAAATACCGGTCGAGAGTGTGAAATTCTTTCTGTAAAAA
>JABUTA010000161.1 GCA_021443845.1 Parasporobacterium sp. | reverse complement strand
TACAGAGGCGTAATAGTAGAGTTCGGCAATAACAAAAACTGCCGTATCCCTATGGCTAAACAGGCTATTTCCCAGGTAGAGAAGGCCGGAGCGGCAAACAGTGCGACAAGTGCCGATGCAGCACCTGTTAAGAAGTTTTTCGGCAGAAAGAAAGCTGAAAAGCAGATCGAAGAAAGCCAGAGCAGTACTTCAGAATCGTCGTCTGATAATGAAGCTAAATAATTGCCGGGTTTCTGAAACTGTTTATTAATTATGTAAATGCGAGGGAATCTGAATGATTCCCTCAATTTTTTACCGTTTACCGTTAAAAGAATAACATTGCGGAATATCCCCATTAATGCATGTTAAAAGATAATTAAAAATGATTTAAAAAGGAAAAGAACCGAGGAAAACAATTATGAGTAGAGTTTACAACTTTGCTGCAGGACCTGCAGCACTCCCAGAGGAAGTTTTAAAAGAGGCAGCAGCAGAAATGCTTGATTATAAAGGCTGCGGTCTCGGTGTTATGGAAATGTCTCACAGAAGCAAGGACTTCGAGACAATTTTAGGAGATGCAAAGAAGGATCTTACAGATCTTCTCAATATTCCGGATAATTACGAGATCCTGTTCATGCAGGGCGGCGGCACAACCCAGTTTGCAGCTGTTCCCATGAACCTTATGAAGAACAGAGTGGCTGACTATATCGTTACAGGCCAGTGGGGTAAGAAGGCTTATGAAGAAGGCAGATTATACGGTCAGGCCAACAAAATAGCAACATCTGAAGACAGAACCTTCGCTTATATTCCTGACTGCTCTGATCTTCCGATTTCTGAGAACGCAGATTACGTTTATATCTGCGAAAACAACACCATTTACGGAACAAAGTTCAAAGAGCTTCCCAATACAAAGGGCAAGGATCTTGTAGCTGACCAGAGCTCTATGTTCCTTTCTGAACCATGCGACGTATCAAAATACGGCCTTATATTTGCAGGCGCCCAGAAGAATATCGGACCTGCAGGCGTTGTTGTTGTGATCATCAGAAAAGACCTTATTACTGAGGATGTATTACCGGGCACACCTACCCTTATGAGATATAAGATCCATGCAGACAACAATTCTCTGTATAATACACCTAACTCATACGGTATCTACATCTGCGGCAAGGTGTTCAGATGGCTCAGGGAAATGGGTGGTCTTGAGGTTATGAAGGAAAGAAATGTTAAGAAGGCAGCAGTTCTTTATGATTTCCTTGACCAGAGCAAAATGTTCAGGGGAACTGTTGACAGGGAATTCAGATCTCTCATGAATGTACCTTTCGTTACTGATTCTGAAGAACTTAATGCCAAATTCATTGCCGAAGCCAAGAACAACGGTCTGGTACAGCTTAAGGGCCACAGATCTGTTGGCGGCATGAGAGCTTCCATCTACAATGCTATGCCGTATGAAGGCGTTGTCAAGCTCGTGGAATTCATGGACAGATTTGAGAAGGAGAATAGATAATGTTCAGATATAAATGCCTTAACCCTATCGCACAGATAGGTCTTAACGGTTTTTCAAAGGATTATATCCAGGCAGACGCTGCGGATGCAGCAGAGCTTGTGCTGGTAAGAAGTGCCAAAATGCATGACATGGAGCTGGGCAGCGAGACTGTTGCCGTTGCAAGAGCAGGTGCCGGCGTTAATAATATTCCTCTTGATAAGTACGCTCAGCAGGGTATCGTAGTATTCAATACTCCGGGAGCAAATGCAAACGGTGTTAAGGAGCTCTTCCTTTTTGCAGCTCTTGCGGGCGTACGTGATGTCATCGGCGGCATCAAATGGGCTGAGAGCGAGTTCGGAAATCCTGATATTGCTGCACTGGCCGAGAAGGAAAAGAAGCGTTTTGCAGGCCATGAGATCATGGGAAAGACTCTGGGTGTTCTGGGTCTCGGAGCCATCGGAGTAAAGGTTGCCAATATGGCTGTTACTCTCGGAATGAAGGTTGTGGGATATGACCCCTATCTTTCTGAGGCTTCCAAGGCTACCCTTGACAGTATGGTTAAGGTTACTGATGACCTTAATGTAATAGCTGCCGAATCGGAACTTATTACCATTCATGTTCCGGCTATGGCGTCTACCATCGGCATGATCAATGCTGATTTCCTCAGCAAATGCCGCAAGGGTGTTATCGTTATCAATCTTGCAAGAGATACTCTGGTAAATGAACCTGACATGCAGGCTGCTTTAAGCCTTGGACAGGTGGGCAAATATATCTGCGACTTCCCGACCCCGGGTGCTGCTCAGATGAAGAATGCAATCATCATTCCTCACCTTGGTGCATCTACTGAGGAATCTGAAGACAACTGTGCTGTTATGGCAGTACAGCAGCTTGTTGATTTCATGGAAAACGGCAATATTAAGAATTCTGTTAACTATCCTCCTGTTGATGCAGGCAGAGCTGACGGCGTGGTTCGTGTATGCGTTAACCATAAGTCTTCTGTTAAGGGCGCTGACATTGCTGCTGCAGTTACAGCTGCAGGTGCTGATGTCAAAGGCTTTGCCGGCAAGGAGAAGGGCGAGTTTGCCTACACTCTGGTTGATGTGGCTGCTTATGTGGACGGCCTTGAAGATAAGATTGCAGGCGACGGTATTCTGAAGATCAGAGTTATCAACAGATAATAATACTCCCGACAGAAAGGATTTTAAATGGCTAAGATTAAACCATTTAAGGCTCTCCGTCCCAGAAGCACTCAGGTTGAGAAGGTTGCAACTCTTCCTTATGATGTTTTTTCGGAGCAGGAGGCCAGAGATATAGTAAGAAGACAGCCGGAATCTTTCCTCAAAATCGTTAGACCTGAAACTGTATTCCCGGAAGGGACTGATATGTACAGTGATGAGGTTTATGCCAAAGCCAGCGAAATGCTGCGGGAGGAAGTTGCCAACGGTTTCATGAAGGAAGAGGATTCCGAATGCTATTACATTTACCGCCAGATCATGAGCGGCAGAAGTCAGACAGGTGTGGTAGCATGTTTCTCTGTTGATGACTATCTGAATAATGTCATCAAGAAGCACGAATATACTACTCATGACAAGGAAGCTGACAGAACGAAGCATATTGAAGTATGTTCCGCACAGACAGGTATGGTTTTCCTGGCTTATCAGGATAAATATGACCTCAGCAGTATCATTGACGGGATTACTGTAAGGGACCCCCTGTATGATTTTACCTCCAAGGACAATGTCAGACAGACTGTCTGGAAGGTGGACGATGCTTCTGAGATTGAAGCCATTACTGCTGCTTTCGGAAACATGGACAGCCTGTATATTGCTGACGGCCATCACAGATGTGCCAGTGCTGCTTCTGTATGCTGCAGAAAGAGGGAAGAGAATCCTGATTTCTCCGGCAATGAAGAATTCAATTTTACCATGGCTGTGGCCTTTCCTCAGAACCAGCTGTATATCTACCCTTACAACAGGGTGGTTAAGGATCTTAACGGTATGACCGGCAAGCAGTTTATCCGTGCTCTTGAGCAGACGGGTTTTGTTGTTACCAGGGTTGAAAATGGCGTGTTCCAGCCACGGAAGAAGGGTGAAATGGCCATGTTCCTGGGTGAGGACTGGTATAAGGTTGAGGCTACCCATAAGGTTATCAGAAGTGATTCTGTTGGCTCTCTGGATGTTTCCATGCTTCAGGATTTTGTTCTTGACGGACTGCTGGGCATCAAGGATCCCCGTAAGGATAAGCGGGTGGAATTTGTCGGCGGTATCAGGGGTATGGGTGAGCTGGAAAGAAGATGCCGTAATGATATGACTCTTGCTTTTGCCATGTATCCTACTTCCATGGATGAGCTTTTCAGAGTTACTGATGACGGTCTGGTGATGCCTCCGAAGTCTACCTGGTTTGAGCCGAAGCTTCAGAGCGGACTGTTCGTGCATACTATCTGATATATTTCATAAAAATGTTTTTAAGGCTGCAGGTCATTATGGTCTGCAGCTGTTTTATTTTTGGCGCCGGCGGCATATAAACTGCACCTGCATAATCGTCGTGACGGGCCGTCGTAAAAAGGGAAATGTAACCCGTTTTTGTTTCGTCGGCGTCATATAGCCTGTATCTGCAGAATCATCGTGACG
>JABUTA010000160.1 GCA_021443845.1 Parasporobacterium sp. | reverse complement strand
ATCAATAATATTATCAGTATAAGCTACTGAAGGGTCACTGTTGAGATATACACGGTGAAGCTCAAATGTTGTATCAGGATATACATCATCAGGTCCTGCAATAGTGCCTCGGTCCCAGGTCTTGGTTATCTTAATCTGACCTGTATAAACCTTCTCATTATAAATATTGCTTAATACGTAATTGCCCTGATCAATAATTTCATAAAGTTCACTGAGAGGTATTCCGTCAACGGTAGTACCGTTAATATCCTCATCGAATTTATAGTAATAATACTCGCCGTCGTCATCATATTTCGGTGGTGAGTAATTATAGTGTGTATTGGTCTTAGTTCCGCCCTCTTCATAGTAGAAGTCAAACTTAATAGATCTCTTTCCTGTCTCTGTTTCAACTTCGTCTAATCTTACGTCATTATTATCATCATCAACAACCTGAGTTTCTGTTCCTTCTGTTCCGGCCTTATTAAGCAGGTTGACGTCAATAGTAGGAAGATTACCTGTGAATCCTACAGGGATATTTACCCAGAGTTTCTGACCTTTAATAGTTACCTTGTTTTCAATTTTATTTACAAATGTACCGTCTTCTTTAAGTACGACCTGTCCGTCGGAAGCTGTTTCAACCCATGTATTCGGATCTTCAAGGGTTACTTCACTAAGACTTCCATCCTTAAATGTTGTGTCTTTGTAATCAAACTGTGAGTAATTTCCGTTGGTAAGTTCTGATGCGTAATAGGTAATTTTCTGACCGTTGGCATCATACTTAGGAACATTCTCGAAGGTTACCATCCAGTAACGCCTGTTATTGCTTCTGCGCGCATCCGGTGACCAGCTGTTTACCTTGAAGCCGTAGGCTTCCGGTGTAACAGTTGTTCCTTCCGGAGCATTTCCGTCATCATCAAGCTGATTTGTCTTATATAAGTTTACATAAATATCAGGACGGTTGCCCAGTTTATATGCATAATTGTCATCCCATTCTTTATAGAAATTAACATCATAGGCAGCTGAACGGGTATTAGTTGTATTAATTTTAATTAAATCATGTTCTTCTTCAGACTGAGCCTGAACATGAGTTGTAATAGGTTGTCTGTTATTAGATATATATTCTGAGTTAGTCGGATTGCTGTAGTCTTTAGATGCCGCATCTGCAGGATTAACCCATTCTTCTGTAATGCTGTAGTCAATTACCTTGCCCTCGGCATCATACTTAGGAAGTCCCTTGAATGTATAATAAACTTTAACGCCGGCGTCTACAGTCTTATCAACATCAATAATCGGGCCATTGCCTTCTAAAACTGTTGTCTCGCCTGCAACATTCTTTTCTACATCTAATGTGACAGTCTTAACACCGTCAACCACAACCTTGTTGCCATCGATTTCGGCATTATCCGATTCAACTATTAACTTAAACTGTGCATCCGGACGTTCTGCCTTGTCAGCACCTTTATCATTCCATTCCTTGTATGCAATTACATCAACGGTACCTACACGGCGGTTGCTTACATAGACGATTCCTCCGTCATAACCGGTCTTAACAACATACATATGGTTATCAGTTGTAACAGTACCGTTAGTATATGTCACATCTCCGTACTGTGTTGTCGATTCAACCCGGTAACCGTCACTTGAATCAAGTGACTTAAGTGCCACTTCCTCTATATAGTAGTTAGACCTTTTCCATCTTTCCGGATATTCTTCTTTGGTTCCGACAAAAGATGCCGGAATTCCGATTTCATAATACCATGCATTATCAGTTGATAATTCAATCGGAGTATTGGTGATTAAAACCGGTCCTTCTACATCAGGCCCGTTATAGTAAAGATTTATAAATGAAGGATAACGACATGCAGAGTCTTCATCATCAACCCAGCGTTTCTCAACAGGAACTACCATTCCCGTTCCGGGACCGTTATGAATGGTTGTAACCCTGTCTGTTGCATTATGTGAAATTGTTGAATGGAAATCTCCTGTTGTATCTTCGGTAGCTTTATATAAAATCAAAGCTCCGTCTTCAGTATATTTAGGAAGATCTTCAAAATGTGCAAGCCATTCATGCTCTTCTCTTGCCCTTCCTCCAAGCTCATATCCCATTGATCCCTGGTCAACTGTGCCATCAAGGGTAATTGTTCTTCTTGAGCCATCGGAACCTACAATTGAAATATTAACAGGAATCGGGTCAGTTCCCGCTGCCCACGTCTTAAGAACAACATAGTCGACCTTACCAACCAGTGTATTGGTTACAACTGTCGGCATTTCGGCTGTCGGGTCATAAACTTCTATCGATTCAAAGTTTTCAATATTCTGTCTCTGAATCTGCCATCCACCGATTATATCTACACGGCTGGGATCCCAGCTGTTTTCTTCATTAAGAATAAGGGTGAATGTTCCGTCAGATTCCAGCTTATTATTTTCATCTTCATCGATTACCTGTTTTTCAACCCATCTGTATTCCAGCTCTTTACCGATCTTGTTATACTTAGGCATTGACTCGATATAATCCTGAGAAGTAATAACAGAGTCCCAGCCTTCCTTGGTCATAGTTACAGTTGTATCTGTCCATGGATTTTCCGGTTCACCTTCATCAGCCTTAATTCTGCTCTGAAGCATGAACTCAACCTGAACATAACCAATGGTGTCAACGTAAGCAAGTACATTCCAGAGTTTTCTGCCTTCTACAGGAACAGGCTCCGCAATACGGTTAGCAATGCCGCCGAAGTTGTAGATAGACTCATCGCCTTTTGTTCTTGTGATTCCTTCAGGTAATACTTCTTCTTCAATCTCACCTGAATCAAAGTCAACGTCGCCGCAGAAAACAGTTTCGTAATTAGCTTTTCCGCCTGATGTTGACTCACGAAGGAAATAAATATATTCATATCCTCTTGCATCATACTGCTCGAGAGGGTAGTTTAACTGAAATGCAGAGCCTTCATCTGTTGCTACGTCAAGAGGCGTTGTGCGGCCCTGTGTTGTTCCATCTATTGTAAACTTAATTATATTACTGTTTTCGTAACGAACAGGAGATGCTGTCTTATAGCTTGCGCCCGGAATATCCGTATATCTCCAGAGTTCGAATTTAGCAGTCTGTCTTAATTCTGATCTGTCCCCGTCTAACCAGAACTTGGTAGCATAATATTGGGTTTCGCATCTTAATACGAGTGAAACCTTGCCGCCATTTGCCACAAATTTATCATCTGAACCGTGGTTAGGAACTAAGGTATTGTCATATGTTACCGAGTAGTCATTTCCGCCGGTAGATAAAACATTATAATCAACACCGCTCATAGTCTTCGGTGTTGTATCAAGAGTTACTCTGTAATCGATTTCAATGGCTGTATCGCTGTCTTCATACTTAGGAAGATGTTTGATAACATAAGTACCTGTACCTGCAGCAGCATTGAAGGTCCACTGATTTTCAGCCTTATACGGTTCTGTTACGGTTTTAACAGGAATACCGTCTTTATCATATTGGGTAATGATAATAGGTGTATTATTACCTGTTACAAGGCTTCCTAAGAAATCAGGATGAGCTCCTGATGTAATATCGTCACCGTCTAAGTCTTCGAAGTTAACTATGTAGTCAATACCCTGAATATTGGTAATGGTATTGTCATCGTCTTTTGTAAAAACATAGTTGAAGTTCTGTAATAACTTATTATTATCCTGAACCATGACATAGGAAGCTAACTCTCCGGTTTCCTTATCATACTTAGGCATTCTGCAGGTTAATCTTGCACCTGATGTACCTGTTCCTTCATCTATATATGATGCGTCTGCCGGGAGTGTGATTCCTGTAGTTTGAACGCCGCCTACCGTCTTGGTAATAGTAATGCAGTTTTTGAGATTTTCCCATGCAGGACGGGAACCGTCATTGTTGCCGTTATCAATCCATCTGAAATTGAGGTCAACTTCTACGGTCTCCTTAAACTTGCACAAACTTATATCTTCACTGCATAAAGGACAGTCGGTTTCATATAATGTTTCGGTACATTCTTCCACACATGTACATACCTCAGGCTCTGCCTGCAGCTGAACATCATCTTCTGTTCCGGTTATAGTCCTAGAAATATCCTGCCCAGGCCATATTAGGCGTGCTATTTCATCCATAGAAGAATCTTCAGGATCATCGAGTGAAC
>JABUTA010000015.1 GCA_021443845.1 Parasporobacterium sp. | reverse complement strand
TCCCAGTTGATCAGTGTATAATATCCGCAGATGACGCCTTCTTTTTCCATGTCCGCTATTTCATTCGCGACCTCCGCCTCAGTACTTCCCAGCATTACCGCTATATCTTTCAATTCAATACGACTGTTGTTCTGAATGAGTCTTAATAATTCCTGTCTAGACATGTTTTTACCTCTGCTTCCTTTCCTTTTTTTGCGTAACTTTTCCTGTCTGCCATATCTGCAGCCTGACGGGCCGGAGGTGTCAGATACCTTACAGAATCTTCATACTCAAGTATTCTTCCTTTTTCCTGAGTCATAAGTCCGATAACTGTACATCTGTCGATAATGTGCCTGTACGCATCCGGCACGTTATCTTCATCCCACAGAATTACTCTAGCACATTCCGAAGGAGCTTCGTAAGGGTTTTCTTCAAAAAGTTCGCATATTTCTATGATTTCCTGTTTTACAGGTATATCTGCAATATTTATCCTGCAGCCCGACGGCACATTTCTGTCCTCTGCATGGAGTTCCTTCCAGTCGTCGCAGGCTTTCCAGAGGGCTGCCCACAGTCCTCCTTCCCCAATGGCTGCAATATATACTTCCGGAGAAGACACCTCCGGCACATCAGTCCGGTATTTTCCGAGTTCTTCCAGGTCCCTGATAAACAGCCGTGAAAATCTCTTTCCCAGTTCCTGACGGTGCCTATTGAGGAGATTCTGTGCCGTATCGGCACCTGCCAGTCCATATATTCCTATTTTTATCATCTGCGGTCACCTGCTGACGGACAGTACGGACTTAAAAAACAGTTCCCGCAATCCGGTTTCCGGGCTGTACATATCCCTCTTCCGTGGGCAATGATCTGTATGTTCCATAATATCCAGTGATCTTCCGGAAGCGCCTTCTCCAGATCATGTTCCACCTTTACGGGATCTTCATTTTCAGTAAGCCCCAGCTTTCTGGATATCCTTCCTACGTGGGTATCCACTACTATGGACGGAATGTCATATATATTGCCTCTTATGACATTGGCTGTTTTCCGGCCTACTCCCGGCAGCTTCGTCAGTTCATCAATATCTGACGGTACTTCCCCGCCGTGTCTCTCCATTATGGTCTTTGCGCAGGCAATAATATTCTTTGCCTTGTTGTGATAAAACCCTGTGGAATGTATATCCTGTTCCAGTTCCTTCAGATCAGCACCTGCAAATGCCTGCATATCAGGATATTTCACGAACAGATCTCTTGTTACTATGTTTACTCTTGCATCTGTACATTGGGCCGATAAAATGGTGGCTATCAAAAGCTGCCAGGCTGAACCATGCTCCAGCCAGCACTTCTTATCCGTACCGTAATATCCGTCCAGGGCATCCAGTATGCACTTTATACGATCTTTCTGCTTCATTTTATTGCGTATTTCTGGTTTCACGTCGGATATCTGTCCGCTCATACCTGCATCTGCAATGCTCAGAATGACTTCGCCTGTAATTCATGGGATGCTGATGTTCGCCTTCAGCGGGTCGGGGAAATTCACAGAAAACTCCTGATGAGTTTTCTGCTCACTTTCCCCTGACAGAGCTCGGACTTGTGGTCCGGCTCTGTCACCCGCACAGGCATACACCACCATCCCTGAATTACAACGGCTCGTCATATTCGCTTGCATATACAGGTACGATCAGACAGATTTCCGACATTAAAAATTACATAATTATGCCGCCGGCAATGACTTCATCTCCGTCATAAAGTACCATGGACAGTCCGGGTACCGGGGCTCTGACAGGGGCATCGAACCTGACCTCCAGAGTGCCGTCATCCAGCATGGCAGCAGTTCCGGGCTGCTCTTTACCGCCATAGTGAAGAACCGTATTGACCCTCATTGATCCTCCGGGAAGTTCCGGAACACTTACGAAATTGACCTTGCATGCCCGGACAGTATAAGTATACAGACCATCTTCATCTGTAAGAATTATTTCATTGGTATCTGCCCGTTTTCTGCATACATACAGATTCTCCGGCATGCCGGCTTCTTCCAGACCGTCACGCTGACCTACCGTATAGTACAGGAAGCCTCTGTGCCTGCCTATCACATTGCCCTGCTCATCAACAAAATTTCCGGGTGCCAGTCCGACAATCTGCTCAACCGGTTTATCAGCACCCGCCAGTTCCTGAAGACGTCTTCCGACAAATCTCCAGTAATCCTTATCCGGAATGAAACACAGGTCATCGGCAGCCTTGGCATTCTTAAGGCCCGCTTCCATGGCGATCCTGCGTATCTCTTCCTTTTCATAACTGCCCAGAGGCGCAATAATGTGGGACAGATCCTTCTGGCTGAGTCTGTACAGCTTGTAGGTCTGGTCCTTTTCCCGGTCTTTTGCCCGTCTGAGGACATATCTGCCCCTCTCATCATTGTATTCAATAATAACATAATGACCGGTGGCAACCATATCACATCCCATTGCTTCACAGGCCTCACTCATCTGAGCCAGCTGCAGATGCTTCTGGGTATAGAAATCCGGATCAAGGGGAACACCGTTTTCAAAATTGGAAATAAAATACTTTTCAAGCCGCTTGTCAAAATCATCTCTCACATCAATAATGGAAAAATCAATTCTCATTTTTCTGGCTGCTTCCCTGGCATACCATATAGACAACGGAAGCTTGCCGTTGACAAGATTTTCCGTTGACATCCCCGCATCATGCATTCTCAGTATGGCGCCTCTGATATCATATCCCTCTTTTTTCAGCAGCAGCGCAGCTGTAGAAGAATCAACACCGCCGCTCATTGCCACCAGAATCCTTCCGGCCGACCTGTTCCCTTCCATTTTATTTCCTCCTCTTTTTTACTGTTCCATTATGCCCCTCAGTACATCAAACAACCCCATAAGAGATTCCCTGACATCTTCAAGCCTTACCGGCGGCTTAACCGGAGCATAAAGAAAATATGGTGCCTTATCATTAACGAACTTCAGTTCATCATTTCTTTCTCTCAGCATATCCAGCATCCTGTATGTATCAACAGGAGCATTTCCCAGAAGCGTGATCCGGAACACCTTCCGTCTCACCTCATCTTTTTTCAGGGGAGCAGCGCCTGGAAATGCCTGTGCCCTCCCGTTGGTTATCTCGGTAATATACAGCTCATGTGCCTTAGCCTTTATAAGTGCCACCGTCAGCAGGTTATTTATCACTGTCGGAACATCCCCGAAACGGTCCCGGAACTCCTGACGGATATCTTCCAGGTCATCTGCATCTGCTATTGCAGAAATCCTCTTATACATGTTGAGTCTTTCGGATTCATTGGCGATATATGATGCCGGTATGAAGCCGTCTATATCAAGATCCACCGTAGTCTCGAAGTCCTCGGCAGGAGCCTTCTCCCCCTTCAGTTCGGCTACCGCGGTGTTCAGCATCTTGCAGTAAAGCTCATATCCTACAGCTTCCATGTGTCCTGACTGCTCTGCTCCCAGGACATTTCCCGCACCTCGTATTTCCAGATCCCTCATGGCTATCTTTATACCGCTTCCCAGTTCCGAAAACTCACGTATGGCACGAAGCCTTTTCTCTGCCACCTCTTTGATAAGCTTGTCCTTCCTGTACATGAGAAAGGCATACGCGGTACGGTTAGATCGTCCCACACGTCCTCTCAGCTGGTACAGCTGGGACAATCCGAATGTATCCGCATCATGTATTATGATGGTATTGACATTGGGAATATCCAGCCCTGTTTCAATGATGGTGGTAGATACCAGCACATCTATCTGACCGTCAACAAAGTCAAACATTATCTGTTCCAGCTCTTTGGAATTCATCTTGCCGTGGGCATAGGTTATATTCGCGTAGGGCACCATCTGCCTTATTTTATCTGCTGCCAGATCAATATTAACGGTTTTGTTATAAAGATAGTATACCTGACCGCCTCTGGCTATTTCCCTGGTAATGGCTTCCTTCACCGCATTTTCCGAATACTCCATTACATATGTCTGGATGGGGAGCCGGTCCACAGGAGGCTCTGTCAGCAGGCTCATGTCCCTTATGCCTGACAGTGACATGTGGAGGGTTCTGGGAATAGGTGTGGCAGACAGTGTAATAACGTCCACATTCTGTCTGAGCTGCTTTATCTTTTCCTTATGGGTAACCCCGAAACGCTGCTCCTCATCAACTATAAGAAGCCCCAGATCCCTGAATCTGATATCCTTTGACAGAAGCCTGTGGGTTCCCACCACTATATCAGTCCTGCCTTCCTTCATGCTCTTAAGGACATTACTCTGCCTGGTTCCTGTTACAAACCGGGACAGCATCTCTATGGTAACAGGATAGTTGGCCAGCCTTTTGCAAAGGGTGTTGTAGTGCTGCTGAGCCAGGATCGTAGTGGGTGTGAGGAATGCCACCTGCTTGCCGTCCTGTACAGCCTTGAAAGCAGCCCTTATGGCAATCTCCGTCTTACCGAAGCCTACATCTCCGCAGATAAGCCTGTCCATGATCTTTCCCGATTCCATGTCGGACTTTACTGCCTCGATGGCTCTCAGCTGGTCATCTGTTTCCTCATACTCAAAGCTGTCTTCAAATTCCCTCTGCCATATGGTATCACTGCTGTATCTGAATCCGTTCTGCTGCTGCCTGGCAGCATAAAGCCTCACCAGATCACCGGCAATATCCTGTACCGCAGCCCTTACTCTTTCCTTTGTGGCGGTCCACTCCTTTCCGCCGAGTCTGTTAAGCTTCGGCCTGGCGCCTTCACCGCCCCCGTACTTCTGTATCCTGTCAAACTGGGTTGCCAGCACATAAAGACTTGCATTTCCGGAATATCCTATCTTCATGTAGTCTTTTTCTATGCCGTCAACATTTATTCTCTCTATTCCCTGATAAATGCCTACCCCATGCTGTTCATGTACAACATAGTCCCCCACATTAAGATCAGTGAATTCTTTAATGGGATCACCTGTATATCTTTTTTTCTTTTTTCTGTTCCGGCGGGCTCCGAATATATCCACTTCAGTAATAAGTGAAAAACGAATATCCGGATACTCAAATCCCACTCTGGCAGAACCTGCTCTTACCTGTATATCAGAGGCTTTTATCTTATTGGCCGGATCCGCTTCCACAAAACCTATGCTCACACCGTTCTCCGCCAGGTTCTTTATCATATTCTCAGCCCTGGTCCGGCCTGCGCATTCAATAATGACCCTGTAACCATCCTTACGGTACTTCTTCAGATCCTCCACCATTTCCAGAAACCTGCCGTTATAGGAGGCAATGTTCCGGGCCTTAACGCAGAAATGCCTGTAGGGTTCTATATCTGCTGCCGTTCCTCCTATTGAAGCAAGCATCATGCAGGATCTGCCGGAAATATCTTTTAACACCTTTTCTGCCAGGTTCAGCCTGTCGGCACTGATTTCACTGCCGATATCCATGTCATCTGTGCCGGAGTCAGCAGTCAGAGTATCAAGTCCCATTACGCCCTTCAGGATTCTTACAGGCTCACATACCGCAAATAATGTTTTCTTTCCGTCAAAATAATTCAGGAATGTACTCCTGCTTCCTGAAGATTCTCCATCCCCTCCCGGAAAGATATTCATACTGTCGGTACTGTCAACAGAACGCTGGCTTTCCGTATCAAATATTTTGATGCTCTCCACCTCATCGCCGAACAGATCGAGCCTGTAGGGAACAATTGATGCATAGGGAAATATGTCTATTATATTTCCTCTTACGGAAAACTCCCCGTACCCGGTTACCTGGGATTCATGCTCATAACCCAGCTTTACCAACCGCTCCGCAAGATCCCCGATATCAACGGTATCTCCCGTCCTTATGCTGATAAGTGATTCTTTTATCCCGGAAATGGAAGCAATCTCATCATAAAAAGCATCCAGTGTGGTTACAATGGCCGTAGGGGTGCCCTCGTATACTGCCCTCACCACTTCCGTCCTCTGCTCAGACAGATAACTTCCCTGAATATCTGCCTTGAAGAACATGGGATCTCTTGCAGGGTACATTCTGACATTTCTGTCAAAGGCAGCATAATTATTGAGCATTCCGGCAGCTTTTGCCTCATCTTCTGCAATAATTACGGTGAATTCGAAATCTCTTCCCAGCTCGCTTATGAGCTGTTCTGTCTGTCCGGGCACACATCCTTCAACCTGAATGCATCTCCCCTCGGAAAGGTCCCGGCTCATTATATGAAATTGTGGGAGATTCTTTGAAATATCCATAAACCGGTTTATAAGTACACTAAATGCGCACAGTATTTTCATGTGCGCCGAATACATACCTGTCAGTTCAGTAAAATCCTGAACCTGTATCTAGTTATAGCTGTTCATGGCATGGTCCATGCCCTTTGCGATAATATCCTCAGCAGCCATAGCCGCCTTTTCCAGTGCCTCATCAAGGGTTCTTCGTTCGTCCCCCTGAGGACGTCCCAGAACAAAATCCACCATATCCATATATTCCGGACGGTGTCCTATGCCCACTCTTATTCGGGGAAATTCCTGGGTACCGATCATTTTTATAATGTCCTTCATTCCGTTATGGCCGCCTGCCGAACCGTTTTTCCGGATACGCAGTTTTCCCACATCCAGATCTGTATCATCATATATCACAATGAGGTGTTCCGGATCAGTCTTATAAAAATGCATCAGCTCCTGTATTGCCTGTCCGCTCAGATTCATGTATGTCTGAGGCTTTATCAGCACGACTTTCTCTCCGCCGAAAGTGCCTGCACCCGTGAGTGCATTGCTCCGGATCTTATTGACTTTAATCGCGAGCCGGGATGCCAGAATATCTATACAGTCAAAGCCTGCATTATGCCTGGTATGCTCATATTTTTTTGTGGGATTCCCCAAACCTGCAATAAGAAACATAGGATGATTATACTTTATTCGGTAAATTTCTACAAACAACTTTTTTTAGCAAATTAACTGATTGTATTTATCAATGCCATATGCTAGTATCATATGGTCTGAAATAAAAAACCAAAAAAACTAACAAAAAACAACAGTGTATATACTTTCATACGGGCTTCTTTGTAACACGAAAAGGAGATTGCATGAACATTACGGATGTAATTGTAAGACTGATTGCTAAAGAAGGAAAGATGAAGGCTGTAGCGTCCATCACTATTGATGATGTATTTGTTGTTCACGACATCAAAATTATTGAAGGCTCAAACGGGCTCTTTATTGCAATGCCCAGCCGCAAAGCCCAGGACGGAGAGTACCATGATATAGTACATCCGATCAACCAGGAGACAAGAGTATATCTCCAGAACCTTATCCTGGAAAAATATCAAAAAGAAATTTCCGAATAACTGTCTTAAGCAGCAGCAAATTTAAAGGATCCTGCATATCACAGGATCCTTTTATTTGTCTTTATTTTCTTTTTGCCTTGTAATCTGCCACCAGATTCTTGATCTTGTCTACCGGTGATACGATATCTGCCAGTGTGCAGTCATGATTAAGTGTATCGATGATATATGCAATATATTTGCTCATATCAACACTTGTGTAATATTTACGGGCGAGAAGTTCAGGAGACTGATATGTAAGATTTGTTGTAAATACTCTGTCAAAAAGACCTTCTTCATGTGCCTTGTCGAACTTGGCCATACCGTTGGTGAACAGACCGAATGTAGAGAATATGAACACTCTTCTGGCACCCCTGTTCTTAAGATCCCTGGCTGTATCTATCATGCTTCCGCCTGAAGATATCATATCGTCCACTATAATGGCATCCTTGCCGTGAAGATCGGCACCCAGATATTCATGGGCTACTATGGGGTTCATGCCTTCAACGATGGTGGAATAGTCACGTCTCTTATAGAACATGCCCATATTGATGCCCAATACGCTGGCAAAGAATACCGATCTGTCAATAGCACCTTCATCCGGAGATATCATCATAAGATGATCCGCATCAAAATCAATATCATCCACACTCTTGCAGAGCCATTTGATAAACTGATATGAAGCCTTTACATTTTCAAAGCATGCAAGAGGCGCACAGTTGATTACTCTCGGGTCATGGGCATCAAATGTGATAAAGTTTTCAACACCCATATCAAACAGTTCCTGCATACCCAGGGCGCAGTCGAGAGATTCCCTTGCAGTACGTTTATGCTGACGGCTCTCATAGAGGAAGGGCATGATAACATTGATTCTTTTTGCTCTTCCTGAGAAAGATGCGATAGTTCTCTTCAGATCCTGGAAATGATCGTCAGGAGACATGTAATTCGTCTTTCCGCAGAGAGAATATGTAATACTGTGATTGCATACATCTGTAAGGATAAATACGTCTCTTCCTCTTACCGAGTCATAGAGAACGCCCTTTGCCTCACCTGACCCGAATCTGGGGTTGGCTGTTTTTACAATATATGAGTCTCTCTGATAGCCCGGCATCACCAGGCTGTTTGCGTGATGACTTACCCTGTTTTTACGCCATCCTGCAATATACTCATCAACTTTTTTCCCGAGTTCTGTAATACCGTTCATTGGTATGATGCCCAATTCACCTACAGGTATGGTATCAATCTGATATTCTTCGCTCTGCATTTCATTCCTCCATCTTCCTGATAATCCTGATATCTCCGCCTAACAACCTTATTAATGTATATTTTTCCATAATACGGGAAAATATCCGCTCTGAATAGTTTTCTCTTATCATCTCCATTGAAAGGTTTGTAGAGATGACAGTATGCTTCTTCCGGAGAAGCCGCTCATTTATGCAGTTGAAAAATGCAGACTGAATAAATGAATTAGTGTATTCCGTTCCCAGATCATCTATGATCAGAAGGTCACAGCCGTACAGGTCTTCAACTGTCTTACCGTCCTTCTTTCCGCCTCCGAATGTACTGTCTGCCAGCATTCCGAACAGCTTTACTGCTGAAAGATATATCACATAACAGCCTCTGTCAAGGAGTTCTGCTGCAATACAGTTGCTTAAAAAGGTTTTTCCTGTTCCCACGTCACCGCATATGAACAGATTGTCTGATGTATTATCAAAATTCTGTACAAATTCCCATGCCGTTCTTGCTGCTCTGTTGGCTGCGCTGAGGGGAGTCTCGTCAGAATCCGGGCTTACAGGATCGTTGCTGTAGTATCTCAGGGTATAATTCCTGAAATTTTCCTTTTTAAGGATTTCTTTTATGTTTGACTGGTCATAAAGTATATCAGTGATCCTGGCCCGCATGCAGCTGCACATTTCTCCATTGACATATCCTGTGTCACTGCATGCTTCACACTCATATACAGGCTCCAGATCCCTTACGGAATAACCGGCCCTTTCCATGAGCATGTTCCGCTGTTCTATGAGAGCCGCACGGCTCCTTTCCAGCTCTGCACGGCTTTCGCTGTTCCCTTTAACACGCATAACAGCCAGTCTTGCGGACACCTCCGTAAGCTGGCTGTTTAATCCGGATAACTCCGGTATTTCAGCTTCTATTTTCTGAACTCTGAGCCGCCGGCCGCGTTTTGCCGCAAGCTGCTTCTCTTCGTATTCACTTAACAGCTGCCTGTAAGCAGCATTGGAAATACTCAACTGAACACCTCTTTATTTGTTGAACAGCTTCTGTTCAAGCTCTTTATAATCATATGTGCGCTGGTGGAAGTTATTGAACCTGCTTGATGCTGCTGCCTTGTTGGTCCTTACTGTTTCCGCAGACTTCAGTTCTCTCCGGGCAGAAGCTGCCGAAAACTCGAATTCCCTGTCCAGCCTGTCAATATCTTCGACTGTCTCAACTCCTTTGCTCTTCCAGTTTTTCAGAATTGCTTCCGTATACTCAAAGCTGGGCTGATGGAGCTGGTCCATGGTTCTTGTACATGCTGCTGTTATGATATTAATGTCAAACCCGTAGGAAAGATACCACCTTGTCACAAATTCAGTCTCATTCTTAGTGGGCTTGCGTCCTGAAATACCGAAGGCATTCATGACTTTGTAACACTCGTCAGAGTAAAGCCCTGCATGTATCTTGGCGGCCCTGACTGTTCTGATGCCGGCTTCAGCCCACCCCATGGCGGTCTTTTCTATGTATCTCATACTCCGGTGATTTCGTCCTACGCAGTATTCAAACAGATATTCTATCAGTTCGGCAGGGAATCCCAGAGTATCATAAATATACAGGACCGTGTCAGTTTCCTTGTTGCTGAGATTCTTCCCGAGATATCTGGACGCTATGAACAGAAGTTCTGCCACCTCTTCCTGTCCGGAGAATGCGGCAATCTCAGCTTTTGTGTACTCTCTCCGTTCCGGAATCTGTACGGGCTGCAGCAGCTCTTCCTCAGCCGGAGCCGCTGTCTGAGCTTCGACGTCAGCAGCATTTGCTGTGCTCTCTGCCGTATGTTTGATGTTGTTGCTGTGATTGCCCGGAATCGGGGCGTCCGTTACGCTGAACAGCCTGTCATCATCTTCACACCCGTCAGCTTCCTCCACTCTGTCTGACAGGGGCACCATGCGCAGAGACGCAAGGGCATTGTTTTCATCAAAGGTAAGCTTCAGAAGTCCTTTCTTCTGCCAGTACTTGAAAGCCCTTACAACGTCCTTCTCAGTATTGTTGAAGGCATCCGCTATCCTGGACACTGAAAGCTCTGATCTGTTTTCACTGATGCACTTCAGGAGGTAAATATATATTTTTACAAATTCACCGGCAGCATGAGGCATAAACTGCTCTATAAAGCAGTTTGATACAGTCGTATAACTGGTATACCCATCCTGTTGTAACGTGAATTTGCTCATTAAATACTCCCTTTTGCATCGTCCGAAAACACATTCTTCCTGCCCCGTTTTCAAACGGCATGGTTACTATAGCATAGTCCTTCCTGTTTGAAAAGTGCCGTAAAATCGCGGTTTTACACGTATTCCCCGAATCGTTTGATAAGTGGACAGTGTGGATAATGTGGATAAAAATCTTCTTCCCGGAAGTGCGAAAATGCCGTTCACCGGGAACGGCATTTTTAAAGGCTTTTTTATATCCTCCGGGGCTTTGGCTGCCCGTGAGGCCTCTTTCCGGAAATTCCGTGAAATTTTGTGGAAATGTGGATAACTATCTTCCCAGGAGGGAATCCCCTATTAATACAACGTCTCCCGCCCCCATAGTTATTAACACATCACCGTTTTCACAATTTTCCAGCAAAAAATTTTCTATCTCATCAAATGTCGGATAATAATGGCACTGTGTACCTTTTTCCTGAATAAGCTTCATGATGTTCTGTGATGATATCCCGTGGATATTCTTCTCCCTGGCAGCATATATTTCCGCCAGAACCACCTCGTCGGCCAGCGCCAGCTTATCGGCAAATTCCTCCATGAAAGCCTCTGTTCTTGTGTAGGTGTGAGGCTGGAACACAACCCACAGCTTCTTATGGGGAATATTCAGTGCAGCCTTAAGGGTGGCCTCTATCTCATCCGGATGATGTGCATAGTCATCAATAATGGTTACTCCGCCTATTCTGCCCTTATACTGGAATCTTCTGTCAACTCCGCAGAACTCGCTTATGGAACGTATTGCCTGCTCCATATTAAGACCCATGACCTGTGCTGCAGCTGCAGCAGACATAGAATTATATACGTTATGTTCACCCGGTATCTTCAGTTCCACATGGTAAATGCTTCCATCATCAGTATGAAGATCATATTCGGCACAGGCCAGTTCATTGAATGTTATATTCTCTGCCCTGAACTCACATTCCGGAGTTCTGCCGAAACGTATCACTCTGCAGCCAAGACCTTCGGTGAAATAATCCAGGTTGTCAATTTCCCCGTTTATGATCAAAGCACCGTCATCAGGTACAAGCCGGGCAAATTCCCTGAAACTGTTCCTGATATCATCAATATCCTTAAAGAAATCCAGATGGTCAGCCTTTACATTAAGAATAATGGCTATTGTAGGAAAGAATGACAGAAAACTGTTGGTATATTCGCAGGCTTCCGTGATGAACTTTCCTGATGAACCTATCCTTGTGTTGCCGTTTATGGAAGGAAGGATCCCCCCTACCATGATGGTGGGGTCCGTATCAGCCTTCAGCATTACCTCCGATAACATGGAAGTGGTAGTAGTCTTTCCGTGGGTTCCGGACACGCATACACAGGTCTCGTAATTCTTCATGAGGCTTCCGAGAAAATCTGCCCTGGTAACACAGGGTATCCCCAGCTCCCGGGCTTTACTGAGTTCCGGATTATCCCGGGAAATTGCAGCTGTATATACCACCATATCCACGTCAGGAGCAATATTGTCGCCGGACTGGCCTATGAATATCTCAGCACCTTCTGATTCCAGCTGCTGTGTAAGACCAGATTTTCTGGAGTCGGAACCTGTTACGCTGAAGCCCCTTGACAGCAGCACCTGAGCTATGGCGCTCATACTGATACCGCCGATCCCCGTAAAATGTATTTTCTTTCTGTTTTCGAATTCTATATTCTGCATATTCTGCCTGATTTCTTCTGCAATATTATTTCTGTTTTAATCTGCTTTCCTACTCTACATCAGTTATATCTCAATATCAAGTTCAACAGGGCAGTGATCCGACCCGTATATATCCGTAAGGATACGGCTGTCTTTAAGAACCGGCCTCAGGGAATCTGAACATATGAAATAATCTATACGCCATCCTGCGTTGTTGGCTCTGGCATTGAATCTGTATGACCACCAGGAGTAGATCTGTTCCTTATCAGGATAAAAGTACCTGAAAGAGTCGGTAAATCCGGATGACAGTATATTTGTCATTTTTGCTCTTTCTTCATCTGTAAAGCCCGCGTTCTTTCTGTTTGATGATGGATTTTTAAGGTCTATTTCCTTATGGGCCACATTAAGGTCGCCGCAGTATATTACCGGCTTTTTTTCATCCAGCTTCTTTATATAGGAAAGAAACTCATCTTCCCAGGCCATTCTCCAGTCCAGACGCTTCAGGCCATCCTGGGAATTCGGTACATATACAGTGATAAAGAAGAATTTTTCGAACTCAAGAGTTATCACTCTTCCCTCGTGGTCAAATTCATCCACTCCTATACCGTAACAAACCTTCAACGGCTCCTGCCTGGTAAATACAGCGGTGCCTGAATATCCCTTCTTTTCAGCATAATTCCAGTACTGATGATATCCGGGCAGGTCCAGTTCTGTCTGCCCTGCCTGACATTTGGTTTCCTGAAGGCAGAATATATCCGCATCTGCTTCATTGAAGAAATCCATAAAGCCTTTGCCCAGACATGCCCTTATTCCGTTAACATTCCATGATATAAATTTCATATTTCAACTCCTGTGCTGACTGTCCGGTATAAAGCATCTTCCGCTTATATCGAATATCATATCAATCTCATCATAAGTTACCAGGATATTCTCACCGGTATCAATGTTCCTCATCATAAGATTGTCAAACAGGTCATATCCGTAGATAATATAAGTCTGACCGTACCATTCCCAGATAACCGGTATCTTTTTGCCGGTAAAATAAAGTGCCTGTGTCAGATATATTCCCGTAAGGTTGACCACATTTCCGTCCCTGTATGCCTCGGCAGCCTTATTAACGGAGAAATCCGTAAGCTCCACTGTATTCGGACGGGAAGCTCTTCTGTAGAAGCATCCTTCCTCGGTTATAACAGACCCTGTGTTATAATAAGCCGACATGATAGCTTCTGCAGGATTCGTAAATATATCTGATATTTCTCCGGCCGAGTAAACAAAATACTTGCCCGTATCAGAAATCAGCCTGCCAAGATCCTCTGACTTTGCGCTGGAAAGAAGGATATTCATATTTTCATCAACTGACGGAATAATGTGCGATTCCATAGTTTTTCCGGTTTCCACGTAATTTATGGTCCTCCGGTCCTCATCATATGTTGTATAAACTGATGATGATTTTCTGTCTTCCGTATCCGTCGCAAACAGTGTGTAATCTTCTCCTTCTGACATATTATCCCCGATACCCGACATACGGTGTACCACTACTCTGTTATATTCAACATCAGAAGTAGTAAAATAGCCTTTATCAGAGTGTTCCGACAGCTGAACTTCATTTTTGTTATCAACCACATACAGGTCATCCATCAGCAGGAATTTATCGCCCTCTGATGTGGTAAATGTATTTCCGGAACGGCCTTCTCCATACACAAGATCATGGTCAAGGAAACCAAGCACCTTTATGGCTTTTCCACTGACTGCGTCCGTATAGAATACCGACCCGTCCTCCAGGTCCATTGTGATTATCCGGGAAGCATTGTTTGGGCTTCCACCTTCCTGCCATGCTATCATGCTGCCGTCTGCGGACACCTTGAAATTATTCTCATTAAGGCCGCTTGCCAGCATTTCTGCCCTGCCGGTTGCCGGATCGAGTGAATACACAAATTCATCCAGCATAATATAGAGAATATCATTACTGTTCAGATAGCACAGGCCTCCCAGGTAATTTCTGATAACCTGATACGGAAGCCCTGAAGGTATGAAGATATCTTCCCTTACTTCATCCTTCTCAGCAGAATATGTATAAAGACTTATTCCCACCTGGCCCTCATGGGCACCTCTGTTCATATATCCGTATACAATAAAACGGAAATCATTATTATCAAGAACCTTCAGAAGCTTAATATCATGCTGGTTATAATTCTGCCTGATATCCAGGGGATCTGTTTCAAATGAAAAAACCTTTTTGAGTATTCTGGTATCTGTATCCAGAGTCCATACTGATTTTCCGGCAGTAAAAACATTGATATTGCCGGCAGCGTTGGACATGGTATCCAGCTTAAGGTCCCTGTTGATACCCACTAGAACTGACTTATTGCCTATATCACTCAGCTCCGGAAGGAATATCTGTTCGACATTCCTCTGGTATCTGAGGATATACTTCTTTTCTCCGAAGATTCTGACTCTGTAAAATTCAGATACATTATAGTATGTAATCTGTCCCTCTTCAGATGTATTTTTCACCTGATAATCAGATCTGAGATATCCGATATCATTGTCAATATCAATAATGCAGTATACCGGTCTGGTTACCACCTGAACATCCATGGTTCCCCATGACATTGAGGCAACAGTTGAATACAATGATATGTTGCCGAAATTGGTGCTGTCATTGGCCGCCGAGTTGGGAGTCTGATACTCTTCCAGGATTGCTTCCTGAGTCTTGTCATAAAGGGCATCATGGTGAGTCTGCATAAGTTCCATCATGGCGGTGACCTTTGCAGTAGTGTTGAGCATCAGCCGTGAATAATAATATATCTCCCGGCCACTTACGTCTGTAAGAGTGATCTCCAGAAAATACTCCTTGCCTTCCTCGATAAGATTCTCCACATGAAGCACAGCAGACATGATCCCGCTGTCTGATACGGTAAGATCCGAAGCGTCCGTATCCTGTATGAGCTTCTGGTCATCAATATCCGTCAGGGCAAATGACATTGACTTTACTTCAGTGCCGTATAACTGCCCTCTTACCTCCAGATCGTAGCCTTCGTCCAGAACACTCATGGTATCCCGCAGATACTGACTGCTGACCTTTTCGGTGTATCCGTACATCAGATTTATTTCCTGGCCGTGAAACACCGTAGTCAGGGTAGGGAGAGTGCATTCCTCCAGACCATTGTAATACACGACAGCCTGGTTTTTCCTGTAATTAAGATAGGCAAGTCCGGCTCCTGCAAGAGCAAGCACCAGCACAACAATACCCAGGATAACCAGAGGTTTCCTGCTTCTGATAAATTCTTTTCTGTTGTACCGTCTGTAACTGGAGTGTTTTCTGCTCCTTCTGATTTTATGAAACATGTTTTATTTCATTCCCGCTCTTTTGCGAAGTCTTGAATCCAGGATTTTCTTTCTCATACGAAGGCTCTTCGGTGTAACTTCCAGAAGCTCATCTGTATCTATGAACTCCAGACACTGTTCAAGAGTAAATACACGGGGAGGTGTAAGCTTCAATGCTTCATCAGAACCTGATGCACGGGTGTTCGTAAGATGCTTGGTCTTACATACATTCAGTTCTATATCCTCGCCCTTGCCGCTTTCACCGATGACCATACCCGCATATACCTTATCCCCAGGTTTTACGAAGAATGTACCTCTGTCCTGTACATTGAACAGACCGTAAGGTACCGCCTCCCCGGCTTCAAAGGCAATGAGCGAACCCTGCTTTCTGTAAGCTATATCTCCTCTGTAAGGTTCATATCCGTCGAAAATAGTATTTATGATACCCGTACCTTTGGTTGAGGTAAGGAATTTTCCGTGAAATCCGATAAGTCCTCTTGCGGGGATGGAAAATTCCAGACGGTTGCTGCCGTCAGACAGTGTGGTCATGCTCTGAAGATTGCCTTTTCTGTCCGAAAGCATGCTGATGATGGTTCCGGCAAATTCTTCGGGAACATCCACTGTAGCAATTTCTACCGGCTCCAGTTTTTTACCGTTTTCATCGGTCTTATAAATAACCTCGGCCTTGGATACTGCAAACTCGTATCCCTCACGGCGCATGTTTTCAATAAGTACTGAAAGATGGAGCTCGCCGCGGCCGGATACCTTGAATGTATCTGTATTGTCCGTATCCTCCACTCTCAGGGAAACATCTGTATTAAGCTCCTTATACAGTCTTTCCCTGATCTGTCTGGAAGTACACCATTTGCCTTCCTGGCCTGCAAGAGGGGAATCATTTACAATGAAATTCATTGAAATGGTAGGCTCCGAAATCTTCTGGAACGGGATAGCGTCTGCGCCTTCTGCGCAGATGGTATCTCCTATCTGGAGATCGGAGATACCGGAAAGAGCTACAATATGTCCCATATCCGCACTCTTAACGTCTATCTTATCCAGTCCGCTGAATTCATAAAGCTTGGTTATTTTTACACGTTCTTTGGTAGAAGAATCATGGGCATTGAGCCTTAACAGCTCCTGTCCCACTTCGATCCTGCCGTTTTCCACTTTTCCGACGCCTATACGTCCTACGTATTCGTTATAATCGATGGTCGAAATAAGGATCTGTGTTGGTGCTTCCGGGTCTCCTTCCGGTGCATCAATATTCTCGATGATGCAGTCAAAAAGAGGCTTCAGATCCACATGTTCATCAGAAAGTTCCTTAACGGCATAGCCCTGCTTTGCAGATGCGAATATTATAGGTGCATCCAGCTGCTCATCGGATGCCTCCAGGTCCATCATAAGCTCCAGAACTTCGTCGATAACTTTTTCAGGACGGGCCTCCGGTCTGTCTATCTTGTTAATGCATACTATAACCTGAAGATCCAGTTCCAGTGCCTTCTTCAGTACGAATTTTGTCTGGGGCATGGTTCCTTCAAATGCATCTACAAGAAGAATAACGCCGTTAACCATCTTAAGAACACGCTCTACTTCTCCGCCGAAGTCAGCATGTCCCGGTGTATCCACTACATTTATCTTTATCCCGTTATATTCAATAGCTGTATTCTTGGAAAGGATGGTGATTCCTCTTTCTCTTTCCAGATCATTGGAATCCATTACTCTTTCGTGAACTTCCTGATTCTCTCTGAATACTCCTGACTGGGCCAGCATGGCATCCACAAGTGTGGTCTTGCCGTGGTCTACGTGAGCAATAATAGCTATATTTCTGGTATTTTCCTGTCTGCAGTTCATATATTTCCTCTGTATATCATTTATTACGGATAACTCCGCAGTTTCATTGTAGCGTAACCGAAATATATTAACATTATTTAATATTATTGTAAATAAAATCCCCCGGATAAACCGGGGGATTTGCTTTAATTGTATAAATATTCGGATGATATCTCTGGATCAGGCCGAGTGCAGCTGTATTATCAGTTTTCCTTGTCTCCGCCGAAATACGCCCGTTTAACGATATCTGAATTCTTAACGGTTTCAATATCACCTTCAGCCATCAGCTGTCCTACCTGAAGAGCGTAGCAGTACTGGGCTGTAGAGAATGCAAGATGAACATTCTGTTCTACCAGAAGAATGCTTGTACCTTTGGTCTTGTTGATTTCCTTGATGGCAACACCCATTTCTTCGATTACTATAGGTGCAATACCAAGTGACGGCTCATCCAGACAGAGCAGCTTGGGATCCGACATAAGACCTCTTGCTATGGCAACCATCTGCTGTTCACCACCGGAAAGAGTTCCTGCCTTCTGTGATCTTCTGTCCTTAAGTTTCGGAAAGAGATTATAAATAAAATCAAGGTCATCTTTTATGCCTGCAGTGTCTTTTCTCTGGGTAGCTCCCAACTGGAGATTTTCATAAACAGAAAGGAACGGGAAGAGATGACGTCCTTCCGGAACAAGGCATAAGCCCTTGCGGACTCTTTTTGCTGTCTGAAGAGAGGTTATATCCTCACCCATATAGGTAATCTGTCCTCTGGCCGGTTTCACTATGCCTGCTATGGCATTCAGGGTTGTGCTTTTTCCTGCACCGTTAGAGCCTATAAGTGTAACAATCTTACCTTCCGGAATGCTGATATTGATGTCATGGATAGCAACCGATTTTCCGAAAATAACATCCAGATTTTTAATTTCAAGAATATTACTCATATTCAACACCTCCGAAGTAAACTCTGTTAACTTCTGCATCGTCACGGACTTCATCTGATGTACCGTCGAATATCTTCTTGCCGAATGCAATAACAGTTACATTATCACATATATCAAGTACCTGCATGTTATGTTCAACAATAAGTATAGATATGCCTATCTCCTTATTCATTTTATCTATTGCCTTAAGCGTAAAATGAATTTCCTCAGGATTCATGCCGCCTAAAGGTTCATCAAGCATTAAGAGCTTAGGCTTGACAGCCAGTGCCCTGGCAACGCCTAAAAGCTTCTGGTATCCGTGAGGAAGAGCCTTGGCTTTAACATCTTTGATAGATGTCATATTAAGGAATTCAAGGATATCCTTTGTCGCTTTTGCAGCTTCTTTTTCGTTATCACGATACTTTTTTGTATTCAGGAATACCTGGGGTATCGTAGAATGAGGATGAAGGTACTGGGCTGCCATGATATTTTCTTCGACAGTAAAATCACCGAAAAGAGGATTCAGCTGAAAAGTTCTTCCTATTCCCATCCGAGCAACCTGATGAGGCTTGGCATTGGTGATATCCATTACATCATCATATATTATCTTGCCTGATGTCGGCTTCAATACACCTGTAACAAGGTTGAAAAACGTACTTTTTCCTGCTCCGTTCGGTCCTAAAAGGCCATGTATCTCGCCTTCTTTTACAGACATATCCAGCTTGTCCATTACAACAAGACCACCGAAACGTTTAGTAAGGCCTTCTGTTTTTAAAAGTGTTTTATGCTGAAATTCCATGCTTCAGGCCTCCTTTTTTGATTTTGCATTATCGATAAGACCTTTGATCGTTCTCGGAATGCTGGCAAGTCCACCCGGAAGAAGATATGCAACAAGAAGAAGAACAACACATGCAAGGTAAGGAGCATAGCTTCCCAATGAACGGGAACCTTCATTTACGACTCCGAGGATAAGCGAACCTACAATAGGTCCGAAGAAATCATCCTTGCCGCCTACCATGAAGAACATGATAATCCAAAGATCAAGTGTCATACCATAGGTTGAACCTACTACAGAACCATTGAACAATGCAAATGATGCACCGGCTATACCGCAGAAAAATGCAGCAACACCAATGGCAAGAAGTCTGTAAAATCTTTCATTGACACCCATGGATGCAGCAACTTCGTGTGACTGGGAAATTGCCTTAAGAGTATTGCCGATACGGCAGTGCTCAAATCTGTACATCAGTGCAATACACACAACCGCAAGAGCTATAAAGAACCAGAGGTTTGTTCTTACATCACCACCGAAAAGTTTCGGAATCTGTTTAATACCGGTATTTCCCCCTGACCATGAAAAGCTCTGGAATACATATATGAGGAAGACTCCCAGGAACATGGTGGTCATACAATAGTATATTGATCTCAATCTTGCAAAAGGAATACCTGTGAGAACCGCTATGATTGCAGCAAAGACAGCGGCCAATATTATAGCTGCCCATGCAGGAAACTGCCATTTTGTTACCATTATCGCTGCACCGTACGCACCCAAGCCCATGAAGCATCCCATGGCGAAACTCATATCTCCTGCAAGAGATACGATTCTCAGACCTGATGCTGCGATCATCTTTGCCAGAATAGTTATAAATACTGTAAACCAGAACATCTTTCCGATCATATTCGGAACGATGATCACTACAGCAAGAGCGATCAGATAAGGAAGCAACTTAAGGAATCTGTTTGATTTTTTCTGAGTCATCATTTCCTTCACCCCCTTATACTTCATGACCAAAGAATCCCTTTGGCCTGATAAGCAATATTACAATAACTACGCATAATGTAACCGCTGTTGCCAGGGAACCGCTTAATATAACAGGGAAGAAGGCATCAAGGAATGCCATAAGAAGTCCTGTTAATATGATTCCGTTCATGCTTCCTGCACCGGCAAGCATTACAAGCATTAATATACGAAGTGTTATATTGTCACCCATGTTAGATGACAGTGCCTGATAGGAACCCATCATTCCTCCGGGAAGGCCTG
>JABUTA010000159.1 GCA_021443845.1 Parasporobacterium sp. | reverse complement strand
TTTCCTTTTCTGCAGGTTTTTCTGCATTTTTTTCTTTTTTGCGGGCTTTTATAACTGCATCCTTGCTGAACAGCTTCATGAAACCGGCAGAACCCTCTTCAACAACTTCATATTCAAGCATATCGCTTGTTATTCCCATGTCAACACATGCTTCGGTAATAGCAGCATTGACAGTTTTAGCTTTATATATTCTGAATTCCATATCAATGCCTCCTATTTTTTATATTTTTTGTGCGAAGTTCCGGTTTCGTTGTTTACTTCCACACCGTTTTCTTCATTATATTTCTGTACCATCTGGGCTCTGGCTGCAAGAGAATTTGCAGGAGGAGGTGTCTGTGCGGTATCTGCTGAACCGTCGACACTTACCCTGGCTCTGTCCGCAATGGTTCTCGGAGCCTGGGACTGCATATTCTTTGTGCTGGTATTTGCAGCCTGTGTAAGGGCTGATCCGCTGACTTCTTTTTTCTTATTGCCTTTTTTCTTTGCTTTTTCAGCTGCCTTGGCCATGTTCTCCTTGATAAGCTCATTCATATCAACTTTTCTGTAATGTCTGTTGATAATGATCTGAAGGATTACCTGGAAAATAGAACTTATACTCCAGTAAAGACCGATTGATGCATTAAGTGTGAAGCAGAAGAATACTGAAACAAGAGGCATCATTAAAGTCATGGTCTTCATGGAAGCTGCCGTAGGATCCTGTCCTGAAGCATTGGAAGCCTGACCTAATTTAACTGAAAGCCACTGGGATACACCTGATAAAATAGGAATAATAACAGCCAGGATGCCTATACCGCCGCCTATAATAAGATGCCACGGGGTTTCACCCAGGTTGATTCCGCAGAATGTATTAAGCTGCTGGATCTTCTCTGAATTTTCAGTAACTATTGCAAGAGTATCACCTGAACACCTTTCGGCAATCTGCTGGATGGTCTGGGTATTGATATTGCACAGGGTAGTTATCTTCTGATTCATATCAGTCATGGTTGCCCAGCCGGCCATACCCTGGATATCAGACAGATCAATATTGCCTATGGCATTTATGATATTTACATAATACTGTCTGAAGCTGTCAACATACAGGGGAATCTGTCTGATAACACCATAAAGAGCTATGATGATAGGAAACTGTATAAAGGACTGCAGGCAGCCGCCGGTCTGGGAAATACCGTATTTTGCATATACTGCCTTTGTTTCCTCCTGCATTGCCTGCATGGAGAAATTATCTCTCTTGCCCTGATATTTTGCCTGGATGGCACGGATTTCAGGCTGGGCATAGGAAGAGAGCTTTGTAAACTTCTGCTGCTTTATTGTCAAAGGAATAAGTATACATTTAACAACAATCGTCAGAAGAATAATACAAAGACCGAGATTGGGTATTCCTATAATCTCAAGAAACTTGTAAATATACTTTACAACATAACCAAGCAGGTCGATTATCTGCTTGATCACCGGCCAGTCATAACAGCCTCCGCCTGCTGCTGCATTTCCCTGGCTCGCACACGCTACTAAAAAATCAATCACTTATTTATCCTCCTTAAGGTACCGGGTCATAACCACCCTTAGAGAAAGGATTGCACCGGAGAATCCTCCATATTGCAAGTCCCAGCCCTTTAAGCGGGCCATGCTTCTCAATTGCCTCTATGGCATACTGAGAACAGGTCGGGTAATATTTGCAATGACTGTATTTTTTGCACCCGGAAATATACTTCTGATAGAATCTTATTGGGAAAATCAACGCTTTTCTTATCATCACGTCACCAGATTCATCTTTTTATATAAATACAGCATGGCACCACAAATATCAGAGAAGGTTTTTCCTTTTGCACGATATCTTGCAACTACAACGATGGTGTAACCTGCGGGAATATCATTTTTCAAGGATAAAAAACTTTCTCTGATGAGTCTTGCAATCCTGTGTCTTACCACACTGTTTCCAACTTTTTTACTTACGGAAATACCCAGTTTCCTGTCGTCTCCGCCTGTGGCCAGAACATATAATACCAGCATATCATTGGCACATGATCGGCCCTTCTCATATACTTCCCTGAACTGGGCAGTATTTTTGAGAGAATCTATATTTTTCAATTCTTCACCTTGCTTCTTCTGAAGTATGAGAAAAAAACATTCACCGAATAAATATCATCAAAATTTATTCGGGAAATGTTTTTACTCAAAGAAGAAAGACCACCTTCTTCCCGGTGGTCTTAAGCTGATAATACTTTTCTGCCTTTTGCTCTTCTGGCAGAGATTACTTTTCTTCCGCCCGGAGTAGACATTCTTGCTCTAAAACCGTGAACCTTTGATCTTGATCTTTTCTTTGGCTGAAAGGTCATCTTCATAAGGTACTACCTCCTTAAATCTAGAAATTAGCTTGTAAGATTATATTGTATGTACAGACATGTAGTCAAGCACTATTTTTAATAAAAATGTAAAAAATAAAACCTGATCAGCTTCCGGAATTTATTTTTTTATGGTACTTATGCACATATCATTTGTGGAAATGTTTATAAATATAAGATATTTTATTACAGTTTTTTTTATATTTTATTATTCACAGGTTATACAGCAGATTTTAACGGGCTTTACACCTTAAATTAACAGTTTTTGCACATTTGTGTGGGGTACCTTATCCACATACCTTATCCACTTATATGTTGAAAATATACCTTATTTAAAGTATAATACAGTGGACTAAGTATGTTGATCATACTTTTTTTATTATTGTCAGGAGTTTTAATATGTTAGCTTTCATAAAAGAAAAATGGCAGGATATCCTTTCAAACCTTAAAAATGAATATGATATCTCCGATGTTTCATTTAATACATGGCTAAAACCACTGGAAGTTGCAGCTGTTGAAGAGGATACCATCCTTATAGTTGTTCCGGAGGAATCAATAGGCCTCCAGTACATAAAAAAGAAATATTCCACACCATTAAAGGTTTCTGTTGCAGAGATAACAGGAACTAATTTTAACATTGAATTTATACTTCCTGACCAGTATCAGAATATGTATAAGCCTGCTGTTCAGGAGTTCCAGCAGCAGAATGTATTTGAAAAAGCAGGTCTTAATCCAAAATATACATTTTCAAACTTCATAGTAGGAGATAATAACAACCTGGCTCATGCCGCGTCCCTGGCGGTTGCTGAAAGCCCTGCAGAAATATACAACCCTCTTTATATATATGGAGGAGTAGGTCTTGGAAAGACACATCTCATGCAGGCGATTGCTCATTTTATTCTCTCCCATGATCCTGATAAAAAGGTTCTTTATGTAACAAGTGAAAATTTCACAAATGAGATAATTGATGCCATCAGAAATGAAAGTCCTCATTCAAATATAAGATTCCGCGAAAAATACCGTAATGTGGATGTTCTCCTTATTGATGATATTCAGTTCATCAGCGGAAAAGAATCCACCCAGGAAGAATTTTTCCATACCTTCAATGAACTTTATGAACATAAGAAACAGATAATAATTTCATCAGATAAGCCTCCTAAGGATATAAAAGGCCTTGAAGAACGTCTTATCTCAAGATTCTTATGGGGCCTTCCCATTGACCTTCAGTCTCCTAATTATGAGACCAGAGTAGCAATACTCAAAAAGAAGATAGAACTGGAGAACTGTCCTGCAATACCGGATGACGTTATTTTTTATATTGCAGCAAATGTATCTTCAAACATCCGTGAGCTTGAAGGTTCACTTACTAAAATTATTGCATATTCCAGACTTACATCTTCAGAAATAAATCTTGAATTTGCAGAAGGTGTCCTGAAGGATCTTTTTACAAACAACCAGCGGGAAATAACTCCGGAAAATATCATCAAGATAGTATCAGAACATTTCGGACTTACTGTTGCAGACCTTTCTTCCAAGAAAAAAAGCTCAGATGTTGTTTATCCTCGTCAGCTGGCAATGTATCTGTGCCGTACGCTTACAGATGCTGCTCTTTCTTTAATAGGAAAGAAGCTGGGAAACAGAGACCATACAACCGTGCTTCACGGATATGAAAAAATACAGAATGATATGGACATTAATGAAAAGATACGAAATGACGTAGATATACTTAAGAAAAAAATCTGTCCTTATTAATCAACAAATTACGAACATTAATGAACTTTTCATGTATAAAATCTGTTGATATTTATTTTCATATATCCGGATTGTAATGCAGGTAATTTTTTTCAACATTCTGTTCATTTATTATCCTCATACCGATTGAAGATAATTTTTCCTTTATTTACGGGC
>JABUTA010000158.1 GCA_021443845.1 Parasporobacterium sp. | reverse complement strand
GATTGGTACTGCGTAAACGGGCAGGTTGATTTTACTGCGAACGGAATATATGACGGTACCATAGATGAAGTAACAGCTAAGTGGGTTGTCAGCAACGGCCGTGTAGATACAGAATTTACGGGATTCGTTAAAGATACAAAAGGCGTAGTATGGTATGCCCAGAATGGTAAAATAGATCTGAGCTATACAAATCTTCCAAAAGGTACCGTAAATGGTGAAACCGGCTGGTGGTATGTTAAAAACGGCAAGGTAACATATTCAACCGGGCTTGTTAAAAACAACAAAGGCTACTGGTACATAAAAAATGGTAAAATTGACCTTACATATTACGGATTTTTCAGTAATTCAAAAGGAGACTGGTATATTCAGCGCGGAAAACTGGTTTCAGATATGAATGGCATTGTAAACGGCACTGTGAATGGTGTAACTGCAGACTGGTATGTCAAGGACGGCAAGGTAGATTATTCAACAGGTATTGCGAAAACAGCCGACAAATGGAGTTACGTTAAAGACGGCAAAGTACTGACGACCTATAATGGTTTTGTTAAAAGTTCCAATTCATACTGGTATTTTGTGGACGGAGTAGTTGATTTCAATTTGAGAGCCATAATTTACGGTACAGTATTTGACAACTCTGACTGGTGGTATGTTGAAGGCAATAAAGTATTATACCCAGATCCGGTAATGAACGATGAATACATCAATATTATAAAGGAGGACAAGGAGAATACTATTGAAATATGGGAAGACTCATTTACGCCGCCTGTTGCCCCTGATGGCTATCTGGGGTCACAGATCGTAGAATATGCTAAGGCATGGGTTGGTGTCACTCCTTATGTTGATGCAGCAGACAGATGGGTAGAGGGTGAAGGTTACAGCAATTCTCTGGTGTATGGTACTGACTGTTCAGGGTTTACATATCTGATATTTGGAAATTTTGGTATCTATGTTCCGACAGCTTCCGATTTATATCAGACAAGTGTAGGCAAACAGATTACTTATGGTGAACTTCTTCCGGGAGATATAATAGTATACAGAAACGGCGGACATGTTGCTATTTATGCCGGAGATGACATGATAGTACATTGTTCAAACCCTGAACGAGGCACAGTATATGATAATATGTGGTATGCAACTCCTACTGCGTATATAAGAGTTATCTGATATTCTGATAAGGATTTTGCAGGTTATTATGAAGCAGCTCCGTAAAGCCGGGCTGCTTCTTTTTTGTATTAAAATAAATTCACTAATATTGATAATGCTGTTGTATGCGGTTAATGGTTCTAGTATAATCCATTAGTTATAATTATGCGATTTATGGCAAAAGGGGAAGAAATGAAAAAATTACTATGTATGGCAATTGCTTTGTGTATTGTAATAACGTGTACAGGGGTAGTTTATGCATCAGAACTGCCGGAAGTTACGGAGAGTGAGGAACAGTCCGGAGAATATACTGAAGGAATATATATGGACGTGGAAATTTCTGAAGAAGAATCCGTCAATCAGACTGAGATTGAAGAAGATATTTCAGATATTTCCGGAAATGAAGAAGAAATACCGGAACAGGAAGCAGATGAAGAAAACGGGGCATCAGAGGATATCATAATTCCGGAAGAAACCGTAAACGCGGAAGAAACCGTAAACACAGATGCAGCTGTTCTTTCGCAGGATACTGAAATATCAGAGGAAAACCAGGAAGGAAATAATGAGGCAGTTCTGCCGGATACATGTGAAGATGAACACTCATATGTTAATGGCGTTTGTGAAAACTGTAAAAACATTAATGATGGATTTGCCCTGGTTGATGGTATATGGGGATATTATACTGACGGTGTGCTCCGGACAGATGTTACAGGCCTGGTTGAGGGCATTGTTAATGGTGAACCCGGCTGGTGGTATGTCAGAGAGGGACTGGTTATGTTCACGGACACACTGGTAAAAAAAGATGGCATCTGGTGGGCTGTTATAAACGGCAAAGCTGATCCGGAGTATACCGGCTTTGCAAGTAATGAAAACGGTACATATTACTTTGAAAACGGTCTTATGGATTTTTCTGCCAAAGGCATTTTTAAAGGTGTTGTAAACGGGATTAAGGGCTGGTGGTATGTGTCAAACAGCAAAGTGAAGTATGTTAATACCTTTGCAAGTAATGACTACGGTTGGTGGTATGTCAGCAACGGTATGGTGGACACATCTTCAAACGGTATTTTTAAGGGTACTGTAAACGGAATCAAGGGTTGGTGGTATGTAAAGAACGGCAAGGTGAAGTACGTTAATACTTTTGCAAGCAATGATTACGGTTGGTGGTATGTCAGCAATGGAATGGTAGACGTTTCCGTAAACAGTGTTATCAAAGGCACAGTAAACGGCATAAAAGGCTGGTGGTATGTAAAGAACGGCAAGGTAAAATTTGTTAATACATTCGCAGAGAATGAGAACGGCTGGTGGTATTTAAGTAACGGTATGGTAGACTTTGCTACGAACAGTGTTATCAAGGGAACAGTAAATGGCATCAAGGGCTGGTGGTATGTAAAAAACAGCAAAGTGAAGTTTGTTGATACCATAGCAAAAAATCAGAATGGCTGGTGGTATATAAACAAGGGAATGGTGGATTTTGATTACAAGGGCTTTGGCACCAACAGCAACGGAACTTTCTATTTTAAAGATGGCAAACTGGTCGGAAGCATGAATGCCGTAATAAAGGAAGTGTATAATGGAACTGAAGCATTATGGTATATAAAGAGCGGCAAACTACGTACAAATTATACCGGATGGATAAACCTTGACAGCAATTGGTACTATATCGTTGACGGAAAAGCTTTTACCGGCAGCAGAAATATCGGCGGTGTTCTATATACTTTCTATGAGAGCGGTGTCTGTACAGAACGGTACCCGTATATTGCAGCCCAGTCCCTTGCAGCTTCAATAAATAATCAGCTTGGACGAAACCTTTACAGTTCGTTTATGCGCTGCGCGTCAGGAACATATCTTGTTCACAGCATAGATGGTATTTCATCCGAAATAATGCCGATGTACTGTGCTGTTCATGCATATACCACAGATTACGGTGACTGCTACTGTATGGCAAGTTCATTCTATTATCTGGCAAAGGATCTGGGGCTGAACGCACATCTTATTCTGGGACAGGTTCCTCTGAGGGCAGGAGGCCTGGGCGCTCATGCGTGGGTTGAAATAGATTATAACGGATATACCAGGGTATATGATCCTCAGTTCCGCAATCAGTACGGGCAGGGAGGATATGAGTTTTATTACGGACAGTCCGGTACATGGATGTATCAGAATTACTATAGATTCAACTGATACATTGGGGGACTGAGAAACAAACTGAAAAGAGGTATGATAATGGATTTAAAAAAGATTTCAATTAAAACAGCAGCATTGGCAGCAGCCTGCTGTATGTGTATTTCAGGGACATCTGCAGCAGGAGAGGCTGTTGAGATAAAGGATTCTGCTGCGGATATTCAGGCAGCTGCCCCGGCAGTGTCTGAACAGACTGAAGCATTTGAGTTTGAAATAGTTAACGGAACAGATAAAGATATAGAATATTTTGCAATAGTGCGACTGGATAACGGATATGATGAGAATGCAGACATTGTAAAGCTGCAGAAAGCACTTATTGAAAAGAAGTATCTTGATGATGTTGCTGACGGATCCTACGGACCGAAGACCCAGAAGGCAGTTGCCGATTTCCGTAAGGATAATAAGCTTTCTGAGGATGGGGGGATGGATGAAGAGATGCTTACTCTTCTCTACGGAAGCTATGACGACGGCAATCTTCTTAAGAAGGATACTGTTCTGAAGGCAGGAGAGAAGGTTCTGATATCGTACAAGGCTGAGCCTGAAGGCGATGAACCTGCAGAGGCATCACCGGACGCTGCAAAAATAATGGATGCCGTTGCAGGCGTTTCAGCAGAACCGGGTTACATGGCAGTTGTAGGATTTGCTGATGAAGAAGAATATATTCTCCATGTTTTCCCTGTAGCAGATATTTCCGACGCAGAGATAAGCCTTTCGGACGGAATACTTTATGCGCAATACAAGAGCGCAGCATCAGGAGAAGCGGTATCTACTCTGGAACTGGAAAAGGGAATTGACAGTATCCTGAATCCGCCGGTGCCGGATTATGGTGATTACAGTGATTACGGCGACTATGATTATTCTGATTATGGTTATTATGATTATTCAGATTACGGATACTACGATGATGGAGGAGCCCAGGGGGGAGACGGATGTATAGATGATGGATTATTCTATTGATC
>JABUTA010000157.1:5720-8417 GCA_021443845.1 Parasporobacterium sp. | reverse complement strand
AGGTGGGTCTAATGATCATCAAGGAAACATTTGAGGAAATGGACAAGATGATCTGTGACTGATTATTCCAGTGCGGCGGAGCCGCCAGTCCGGTGTGGCGAGAGCCACCATTCCGGACTAACGGAGCCACCATGTTTACATAGTTAATGTCGGGTCCATGCCATAGACTTCTCTCATGGAGATGTCCTTTGCCGGATCCAGGTTTTCAATATTTATCTTGTAGGAGTTGTAGGCAATCCTGTCCATTATTGCATCTGCCAGTGGATTATCATTGCCACCCAGCCTTTCATACCAGCCCTCTTCCCTGAACTGAGAGCAGAAGATGGTAGAGGAATGGCTCCTGCGTTTGTGGATCAGTTCAAAGAGATTCCTTGATTCTGATTCCGTAAGTTTTAACAGCAGCCACTCATCAAGTATGAGGAGTTTTGGAGTTGTATAGCCTTTTAGCACCTTGACAAACATGCCGTTATCTCTTGCTGACTGTAAGTCGAGAAGAAGATCCGGCAGCCTGACATATCTGACAGTGTAATACTGTTTGCATGCTTCCATTCCGAAGGCGCAGGCCATGTATGTCTTGCCACTACCGGTTGCTCCGGTAATGAAAATATTCCTGTTCTCAGAAATGTATTCACATGTGGCAAGGTCATTTATGAGGGACTTGTTCAGTCTTCTTCCGTGACCGTAGTCGATACCGGCGATACAGGCATCTGTCTGTTCAAAGTGGGCATTCTTTACCAGCCTTTTAAGGCGGTTGTTTTTCCTGCTTGTGTATTCAGCGTCCACCATTAGGCCGAAGCGGTCCTCAAATGGAACGTCATTCATGTTACTGTCGTTCATCTGAACACGGAAAGAATCCGCCATTGCAGTAAGACGCATCTCGATGAGCTTATTTATTGTTACCTGGTTGATCATTGTTTCCTACCTCCGTAATATCTGGCTCCTCGTGTGATGCCATACTGGTTCTGTATTTCTTCCTTTGGTGCCGGTTCATCCTTCATATTTAGCAGGACGTTCCTTACACCTTTGTAACTGGGTGAACTCGTGTAGGACAGGGCCTTTTCACACGCGGTTTCCAGCTTTCTTCCGGAATGCTTATCTGCGAGTTTAAGGAGTCCCATGCATGCAGAGTAATTCTGTTGTTCAACCCTCCCGGAGGAAAGAATTGCATTGATCACTTCATATGTGTTAGGTCCCAGCTGCTTTGCCCAGCGTCTGAAACGGTCACCGTTCCATTCCAGATACTCCTGGTGGTCCAGAGGCATGTGATCAGATACTGTTGAGTACTGTCCCATGCGTCCATACAGACGTTTATGTGAAGCAATACGGCTGTGGTTGTAATAAATCTCTACCGTTGTTTCTGTTATTCGCACATCGACCTTGTTTTTGATATACTGATAAGGCACCGAGTAGTACATCCTGTCTACGGCGATGTGATAATTGAACTGTACTGTGGCTTGTTTCCACTCGGCCAGTTCATAAGGAGTAGCAGGCAGCGGCATCAGTAATGGCATTTCTTCCCCAAGAAACAGGCTGAGGCGGCTGCCTTCCTTTTTCTGGAAGGCGCGTTCGTTGAATTCCTTAAGTTTCGTTCGGATTGCCTGATTGAGTTCAGACAACGAGAAGAAGATCTCATTTCTCAGTGCAGCTGTTATCCATGTGGATATCTTGCCAACTGAGCCTTCAACGTTCGGCTTGTCCTTGGGTTTACGTACCCTTGCCGGTATGACGGCGGTATTGTAATGTTCAGCCATTTCATGATATGTGGTATTGAGTTCCTTGCTGTACCAGTCACTGCGTTTATGGTTGACTGCAGTTGATGTGTTGTCAGGAACCAGTATTTTTGCCACACCGCCGAAGTATTCAAACATGTGGACATGGGCTGTTATCCAGGCCTGCTCCTTCTCATTTATGAATGCTTCAACATAAGTGTACTGGCTGAATGTCATTACGCCGACAAAAATGTGGGCATTTGTTATTTCGCCGGTGTCTGGATCGACGATCTCGGCAGAATTACCTGCCCAGTCAACCTCGACCTGTTCGCCCGGTTTCCGTGGGATATGCATTGTAGCCCTGCGTTTTTCCTCATCCTTCTGGATGTGATGGCAGAACTGCGAATACATGAGGGGTTCTTCGCCACATTGGCGGCACTCCTCGCAGTATTCAACCCACAGGAGTTTTTTATTGACTCCGTTACGCTGGAGTTCCTTGCGTATGTAGTCAAAGTTTGGCATACGTTTATCTGTTGCCGTTTTCTCGCTTGGGAACAGCAGGTTCTCAAGCACTGCATCTGTCACGGACTCGTCCAGTGGCCAGGAAATGTTGTTTTCCTGGGCAACTCTAACGACTCTTGACACGGTGTTGCGCGAAGCACTGCAGCTTAAAGCAATGTTTCGTTCAGAGTATCCCTGGCCCTTTAGCCGTATGATTTCTCTGTAGCTGGTCATCTTTATGACCTCCTTTATCTTTATTTACGCCTGAGGCGCATAAATAAAGTATAAAGGATTTATATGTAACAGACATTAGTGCGTCTGAAAACATCTGGATTGGTGGCTCCCATCTCCGGAACAGTGGTTCTACACAACCGGAACGGTGGCTCTCAAAGTCCGGACTGGTGGCTCAATATGGGCCGGAATATTCACTGTGACAGTGGAAAACGTACAATGGACTGGATTGTGGAACGTCACGACACCAAGAGTC
>JABUTA010000157.1:0-4281 GCA_021443845.1 Parasporobacterium sp. | reverse complement strand
ATTTAATCAATTCTTCCTTGAATAATAATGAAACATATGGCATAATGCAACATGGTTATCTGGACGAAAAATATTAGGAGACGTTGCCTTGGCTGAAAATATCAATCCCAAATCGCTAAATGAATTACTTCGTCAACTTGATGCTGAAGGTATTTCAGGATATAAGAGATTTGCTGCTGTAAGGCGATTTTTGAATTTTAAGGCCAGAGATAAAGGGGTACCGATAAGTGGGACTTTTGAGCTCACTCCCTTATGCAATTTGGATTGCAAGATGTGCTACGTGCATCTGAATCGGAATCAAATGGGTGATAAGAAGTTATTGCCTGTAGAGACATGGAAGAACCTTATGAAGGATGCGGTTGATGCGGGCATGATGTATGCTTCATTGACGGGAGGTGAATGTCTCACATATCCGGGATTTAAAGAACTGTACCTTTATCTGCATTCCATGGGCATCATAGTTTCTATATTGTCTAATGGACTATTGCTGGATTTGAATTATATTGAATTCTTTTCCAAGCATCCACCGGCCATTGTTCAGATTACTTTATATGGAGCCAGTGATGATGCGTATGAGAAAGTAACAGGAAAAAGGTGCTTTGATCAGGTTTGGAATAATATTCTTAGATTGAAGGACACAGACATACCGCTAACGGTGGCTATTACACCAAATGAGTTTATGGATGACGGAGAAGATGTAATAAGATTATTACATAGTCATGGCATCCATTACAGCATCAATAATGGTTTAGTACAGCCGCGTGAGGAAACGAACAGATCAATTCACGACACGTCTATCGATACATATGTGGATTTAGTGAAGTTGATGAGCGTATTGGAAGGCTATGAACTTTATCCGGAATGTGATGTTGACGAAATGCCATCTTCCGGAAATAACAATTCGGCAATAAAAGGAGTCAGGTGTGGTGCCGGTCGAAGTGGCTTTACTATCTCTTGGGATGGAAAAATGAAACCGTGTAATAATTTTCCAATAGTGGAATCAGCTCCGCTGGAAGATGGTTTCTTTATTGCGTGGCACAGTATTAATGAACAGGCGAATAACTTTCCTGTTCCGGCACAATGTCAGGGATGTGATTATGAAAACGCATGTATACAATGCGTGGCAGCACATGCCAGTCATGGTTCGATAGGACAGGCTGCGCCATATATCTGTGAGTGGGGCAAGAGCATGGTGCAGGCAGGTATTTATAAAATTAAAAAATAATATTTGGTTTTGAAAGGAGTACTGTAATGAAGAATTATACAAAACCAGTTGCAGAAAAAGTAGAATTCGAATTTAATAATCAGATAGTGGCTTCAGGATGCAGAATGGTATATGAAAATACAGGAGCTGTCTCTGGTGGATATTGCCCGCCAGGCGAGCAGAAACCTATTTGGGCAAATGATACGAGTGGTTCTTTATAAATCTGGGTTGGTAAGATTTATATTTTGAACATTGTTTGGTTTTGAAAGGAATATCTATTTAATGAAAACGTATACAAAACCAATTGCAGAAAAAATTGATTTTGAATTTAATAATCAGGTCGTTGCTTCTGGATCTGGATGCACTACCAGATCGGAATCCACAAAGATTGTTACCCCTGGGGATATTTGCACTACGGATACAATTTGGGTACCGACTCATACTCTTGGTAATTAAGGGAGATTGACCATGAAAGAATACATAAGACCGATTGCAGAAAAAATCGAATTTGAATTCAAAAATCAAATAGTTGCATCCGACGGAACTCCTAGTTGTACAGGAACTGTGACTCACAGTACAGATACAAACGTTTCTCTTGGCGAACCTTGCATATCAAATACTACGGTAAAACCGGCTTTCCAGTTAGGTGGATGATTTAGTTATACTAAAAAGGGAAAAATCATGAAAGCACGTGACGGTTTCACCCTGCGTGAGGTACTTGACGAATACATGATCATGCCGGTTGGCGACAACATCAGCACCTACACCGGCACGGTTGTTCTTAATGAAGTTTCTGCTTTTGTATGGAAGAAGCTTCAGCAGCCGGTTACATTTGAGGAACTGGTTGAAAGTATCATCGCAGAATATGCAGTTGATGCCGATACTGCATCAGAAGATCTGAAGAATCTGCTGGAGCAGTTCAGGGCATACGAACTGATTGAAGAATAATTTCGATGAATAGATTCGAGTAATATTTTTATTGATAGGGATGGTTGCTGCCAGCCCTATTTGTGTTATATTATTTACAGTCAGATAATTATGAACGTAACCAGATATTATAAAATTGCAGACTACATTATTAAGGCGCAGGAACTTCCGGCGCCTTTCGAAGGATTTATGCTGGAATGCCAGGGCACGCAAGATTGCGCGAACCTGGCCGGAACAGCTATGTCGGGAGGGCTTGATGCAGCTGCCCAGGAGACATCCCCGTCGGGATACCTTGATGCACATTCAGCAGCATTTCCTGGCACAATCGCCATGGAAATTGTAAGATGCGAAGCTGCTCCGGAGTTTAAGGTCAAGTCATCATTCAACTATCCTGATGTCAAGGTTTCTGTCCTTGCAGACGGAGGCTGGCTTTTCGAGTCAACATCTTATAATGAGATAAAGGTCTGGACCAATGCCGACTATACCAGGATGTGGTACACAGCCCCGGAAGATGCCGATGATGAGGGTAAGTTCTATCTGCAGACAGTATCCTATAAACTGTCCCACCTGCTGAGATGTGTGATTGAGAGCAGGCTGCTGTTTGAGAAAGCGCTGCCGCTGCATTCTGCATGTATAAATATCAACGGTGAGGCTATCTGCTTCTCCGGCAATTCCGGCGTAGGCAAGTCCACCAGAGCTCAGGCCTGGATAGATGCTATTGGAGCCGAGCTCATCAGCGGTGACAGACCTATGATCCTCACTGATAAAGGAATGGTCTGCGGCGTTCCCTGGGATGGCAAGGAAGGCTGCTTTAATCCGAAGAATCTTCCCCTGAAAGCTGTAGTGGTGGTGCGGAGAGCACTATTTACCAAAGTTAGAAAGATGCATCCCAAAGAAGCCCGGGAATTTATCCTCAACCAGTGCTTTCTGCCTATGTGGGATAATGCTGCGGCCTTCAAAGCCATGGAAAATGTCATGCTGCTGACGGCTAATGTGCCGTTTTATTATCTGTTTTCAGACAGGGATGAGGCATCTGCTCTTAAGGCACGGGATATCATTTTCAACCATCCGGAGCAGATTCACGATGTCAGCGGTACAGCACGGCTCAGAAAAGATTTCGAGATTTCCCATATAAACGGCGACATATTATGCCACAAAAAGAAGAAGTCCAAAGTAAATTTCGACGGTGCTCTGCAGCTGAATGATGTGTCGGAGTTTATCCTGAATCAGATGAAAGAAAGAATCTCAACCGAGGATCTGGTGGACCTGATACTTTCAGAATATGATGTTGACAGGGAAACAGCAGCAGCAGATCTGGAGGAACTGCTGAAGGTGCTGGAATCCTACGGAATGCTGGGATGAGGGAAAAATGAGTCAGTTATTGGAATACAAAGGTTATGAGTGATTCTGTTAAAGACAAACTGAATAAACTGCGCAAGATAGACAAGCAAGACCTAATTCGTTACATGTCCCAGGTCTTGAAGCCATACAGGGGAAGGCTGATCCTTCTCCTGCTGGTTAACTGTGCTGTCAGCGGTGTAGCAGTAGGTCTGTCCGGCATCAAGAAGTGGGTGGTGGACCTGGCTCAGGAGTCCCAGCCCCTTTCTATCGTCATCACTCTGATGGTGGTGCTGTCTCTTTCATCTGTGGTAGTCAGGCTGATTATGAGCGTTTATACCACCTGGGTTACGGAGAAGACATCATTCAGTTTCAGACGGAGCCTTTTTGAAACTATTCTGAAAAGCTTCTGGGGGGACAGAAAGAATACCCACAGCGAGGACTATCTGTCCCGAATGACCAGCGATGCCAACTCTGTCTGCAGTAATTTTATCAACATAGTGGTTACTGTAGGCGGCATTTTAGTGGAGCTGGTGCTGGCTTTTATTCTTCTGTGGAAATACGACCACTCCCTGGCCATTCTTACGGTGGCATTTGCCCCGATCACTGCGGCTGTCAGCATTCTGGTGGGTCTGAAACTCCGTAAAATCCAGAAGAAAATTCAGGAAAATCCTTTGATTATTGCTAAAAAACATGGACTTGGTTTTATGGCTGTTGGATTTAGTTTCTTGTGCTTGGCAATAGTTTTAGTGCTTTTTTATAAATTAAGAGGAACCATAGATAAAATTGGAGCTAGGGGAGCAATAACTGTT
>JABUTA010000156.1 GCA_021443845.1 Parasporobacterium sp. | reverse complement strand
GGCATACCTGTGCTGACATATCTGTAAAGAGCTGCCAGAGATGTACAGTTCATTACTATACAGCCTGCATCTGCCGGAAGCTTGCCCTCAGGAACTTCTCTTCCGGTAATATTATATATAAGAACTTTTTCACCACCCTGGGGATACATTGCAGGGAGAGCCTTCACGCTGAAGCCTTCCATGTTCTGTACCAGGCCGCTTATCTTGCTGATGCATTCCTGCTTGTTGTTCTCGATACCGAATACAACATTCTGAATGCCCACGAATTTCTTAACAAGCTCCGCGCCTTTGACGATCAGTTCTGCATCGTCGATCATGGTACGGGTATCGGATGTGATGTATGGCTCACATTCAGCACCGTTGATCAGAAGATAGTCTATCTTTACTTCATCCTTTACTGCCAGCTTGACTGATGCCGGGAATGCAGCGCCTCCCAGACCTACCAGTCCGCAGTTTCTTGCAGCATCGATCAGTTCGGCCTTGGAAGTGATTTCTACCGGCTTCACATCCTCAGAAACAGTCTGTTCACCATCAGTTTCGATAATAATGGCTGTGCCTCTCATTCCTGAAGAAAGAAGTACCTCATCGATCTTCTTTACTTTGCCTGAAACTCCCGAATGGATAGGTGCCGACACAAATCCTCCTGCCTCGGCGATCACCTGTCCCACCCTGACCTCGTCGTTCACCTTAACAAGAGGTTTGGCCGGTGCACCTATGTGCATGGACATGGGAACGATCACTTCCGGGGGAACGGGAATTCTGACTGCAGGGCATGCCGCCGTGTTTTTCCAGTGTGGTGTATGAACACCATGCAGTTTTTTCACTATTTCATCTCCCTTTTCACAAATAATGATGGGGCCGGGCAGCTACGTTCATAAACTTCTGTCCGGCTATGCAAAATAAAATGGGGACTGTCTCCGAAAACCCCGGCAGACAATCCGATTGTATGAATAATAGTACAAAAGGACTGTTCGTGTAAGTGTTTCTCTTGTACTTTTTAAATACATTTTTATGATACTCATAACGGATTCTATTTTCAACCTCTGCAGGGCAAAACATAAAAGCACCACTGTACTTTATTTCATACAGTGGTGCTTCCGGCCTTAATATTGACCGTTTTTGTTGTTTTTTTACTGATTATTCGATGTTTACAAATGATCCTGCGCTGCCGGTAACCTGAGGAAGCACGCCGTCCCATTTCTGGATTTTCTGGTATTCGATAACTTCATCTGTAAGAGACTCCGAAATGGTCTTGTTTGCATCTGCCTCTGCCTGGGCCTTGATCCTTACGGATTCGGCTTCAGCCTGGGCATTTGTGATAGCTCTCTGCTTGTCTGTCTCAGCCTTCAGAAGCTGCTGCTGGGCTACCTGCTTTTCTTCGATAGCTGTAATAAACGCTTCTGAGAAATCAAAGTTGATGATGTTTACGTCTGTGATGAACAGGCCGTCTGTGTTCAGCTTTTCATTAAGTCCCAGCACAAGTCCCGATGAAATCAGATCACGGTTGGTAACGCTTTCCTCTGCAGTGTACTGAGCACTGATAGCCTTCAGCACTTCGTTAACAGCAGGCTGGATAAGTACGCTTTCGTAGTTAGGGCCTACGTTCTTGTAAATACTGTAGGACTTGTTGGTATCCACTCTGTAGTTTATGGCCAGTGTGGTATTTACTGTCTGAAGGTCCTTGGAAAATGCTTCTGTCTGAACTTCCAGTTTAACGATACGGTTGTCTATTTCCACAATATTCTGGATAAACGGAATTTTCAGATGAAGACCTTCCGGAAGTGTTCCTTCCTTAACCTTACCAAGGGTTACTACTACGCCGGTATGGCCTGCTTCCACAACCTTGAATGCATTGGCTGCAAGAATGATCAGTACCGCCACGGCAGCGACAGCAATGATGATCTTTTTACTATGTTTTTTTACGTCCATTTATTAATCCTTTCTTTGCCTTCTGGCGTTATACGTTTCCGTATGTTTATCTGTAATATTCAGATTGTACTGAATATTCATTGCCGATAAAATATATATGTAAGAAAAATAGATACTGTATTTCTCCGTTTCGGAAGAATACAGGGGTATTCAGGCCATACGGCTTCAGCATTCATGTTTACTGCAGCTGTTCTGTTTTTATGCTGACTTTCCTGCCGGAGAAGGCCGCTGCCAGCTTAATGACTTTCCGGGTTCCGGATTCCGGAATCCCGGTATCCGGCTGCCTGTCATTTATCTGTTTTAATGATTTCTTTGCCATGTCCTCAAGAGTATCTGCATCCAGGCCCTTCTTCCATTTCAGTTTAATGATGATTTCCGGATTGATGCTTTCATAAGGGGCAAAACATATATCGCATATGCCATCCCCCGACTCCCTGTCGGCAGTAATTCTGTAATAATTGCCCAGCAATGCCGTCAGCCCCAGCAGCATACCACAACAGAATCCCGCTGCCCCGTTATCCCAGGACCTTACAGATTTCTCCAGAAACTCCGATACTGCCTTTTGGATCGTTATATGGTCATTTGCATACAGACTTTCTGCAATCCTGTCTGCTGTAATTCCTGTGAGTCCGCCTGTTTTTATCAAATGGGACATTATCGCATTCTTAAATATTTCAGCTGTTTCTTTGTTGGGAACAGTTGCTTCGCAAATGAACGTTCCGCCGCATTGGGCTCCTCTTTTACGGGAGGTCAGTAAACCTTCCGACAGAAACAGTCCCCAGATATTTCCCGGAGCCTCTGACCACGAGGGAGATACCTCATTCATATTTACTATTACCGGAACAGTTCTTCCCTGCAGCAGTGAGAAAAGTTTTTCTTTAGTTTCAGTCTGTGCAGATGCAAGTATATCTTCAATCATTCCGGCTTTTACCATACCCGGCCCACAGAGCTGCAGATTGCCGCCATCTGCGATGCAGTTAACAACAGACCGGGGATTATATATTTCAGTTTCTCCGGACTGATATCCTCCGCAGCGTTCTTTTATTTCACTCTCTTTATCTTCCTGCCCGTAATACTGAAGCAGTTTTTTCACTTCGGCACCGGTAAATCCGAAGAACGGCGCAAAGTCCGAATCCATAACAGAATCTATATACAGATTGTTGAACCCCCTGAAAATACCATCCTGCACAGCCGGCAGAATGCCCGTCAGGAAACCGAAGGCAATATTTTTATTATCCTTAAACACACAGGAAAACAGGTTTCCCATGAATCCGGCGATCTCATGATAAAAGCCTTTTGACAAGCCTTCCCTGATGGGAACATCATAGTCATCTATGATCACCACCGGGGGCTGCTCAAAGTGTTCTGCCAGCATCCGGCAAAGTTCTCCCAGAGCAGAAGTCATCTCCACCTCTGATACTTCTTCTCTTAATACTTTTTCAAAATACCCTTTCTCATACTCTGCAAGTTTTGTACTTTCCGGCAGTTCTCTGTGTCTTCCGAATTCATCCCTGAGGATTCCTCTCAGCTTTTCAAGGGTTTCCTGCCATGTGTCAAAAATTACATCCTTAAAGGAAATGAAGATTACAGGATATTTACCCTGATGTCTTCGGTATTCCTCGCCGCAGCTCCAGATTTCTTTATCTGTAAAATATCTGCCGGTATCCTCCGGTGACATTTCAAAGAAAACTCTCAGCATATCCATATTCAGGGTCTTTCCGAAACTGCCAGGTCTTGTGAAAAGCGTAACCAGCGGTCTGCGGTCAAGAAATTCTTTAATAAGAAGAGTTTTGTCTGTGTAATAATACTCTTTCTGTATACGGACATAATCCGAAATGCCTGTGGGCAGGGCTTTCAGTTTCTTTTCGGGAAGTTTCTTCATATACTTTCCGGACATTACCCGGCCGTCAGATGGCTTTTGGGCATTATCCGGAATCTGCCATGACTTCCCGGTTTTGACGGCACCGGCTATTCTGCCCTTCTTGCACATATCATTCACCGAACGTTCCGATATCCCCCAGTTTTCCGCAATCTGTCTGCAGGTTTTCATGATATTCCTCCCGAAATATGTCGCTAAATGCATTTTTATACCGCAGATTATATGTTAAACAAAGCAATTTATCAATATCATGCATGTAATGTGCGGAATAATCAGATTAAGCTGCAGATTCAGTACATAACCCGTAATCAAAGAAAGGACCACTCCGGTGAGAGTGATCCTTCTTTCTTAACGTAAATCTTAAAAAAGATGTGTGCAGACTGTACGAGACACGAAAAAGGTACAACGGTTACATTATCTTCCCCAGTTCCCGTTTCATCTCTTCCATATACTCCGGTACCTCTATATTCTGAGG
>JABUTA010000155.1 GCA_021443845.1 Parasporobacterium sp. | reverse complement strand
TTCGGGTGCGGATGGAGGTTTACAGGAATAATCATAAAAAAGTATCATCCGCACCCGGCAAAGAAGGGTGTATGAGCTGAGACTCGGGTATGGATGAAAAACTTGCGGAGAATATCGAAACAATTAAGCAATCTATAATAGTAGCAAACAGAAGGGAAAAACAGGTATGATAGAAGTTAATCAGAACTATCTGAAATTAAGAGGCAGCTATCTGTTCTCGGAAATCGCGAAAAGGGTCAGGGAATACAGCACCATGAATCCGGAAAAGAAAATAATCAGGCTGGGTATCGGTGACGTTACCAGGCCGCTGCCGCCGGCAGTCATTGAAGCTCTACACAAGGCAGTTGACGAGCAGGCAAGCGCGGAGACATTCATGGGCTATGCACCGGATCTGGGATATGAGTTTCTGAGAAATACAATAGCTGAGAATGACTACAGGGCAAGGGGCTGCGACATCAGCCCGGATGAAATCTTCGTATCCGACGGTGCCAAAAGCGACTGCGGAAATATTCAGGAAATATTCAGCGAGCAGGCCAGAGTAGCTGTCTGCGATCCGGTATATCCTGTGTATGTGGATACAAATGTAATGTCCGGCAGAGCAGGCAGTTTTGACGAGGCAAAAGGAATATGGGACAGGATCATTTATATGCCCTGCACAGAGAAAAACGGATTTGCTCCGGAACTTCCGACAGAGGTACCGGACCTGATATACCTGTGCTTCCCGAACAATCCTACAGGCTCAGCCATAACAAAAGAAGCTCTTCAGGAGTGGGTGGATTATGCCAATAAGAACGGCTCGGTGATCTTATATGACTCGGCTTATGAGGCATATATCACAGAAGAAGGCATACCTCACTCCATCTATGAATGCGAAGGTGCCCGGGAGTGCGCCATAGAGCTCAGGTCATTTTCAAAGAAGGCTGGATTTACGGGACTTCGTCTGGGATACACAGTCATTCCCAGGAGCCTCGTAAGGGGCGGGGTTATGCTCCATTCATTATGGGCAAGACGCCACGGCACAAAATACAACGGAGCCCCGTACATCGTTCAGAAAGCCGGGGAGGCAGTTTACACACCTGAAGGAGATATTCAGATCAGGGAAAATATAGACTATTATATGCGCAATGCAAAGGTCATTACAGATGGCCTGATGTCTGCAGGCCACAGCGTATCCGGCGGCATCAATGCACCTTATATCTGGCTGAAGACTCCCGCCGGTACAGACAGCTGGAAATTCTTTGACACTCTGCTGCACGAGGCAAATGTAGTCGGCACCCCGGGTGTAGGCTTCGGCCCCAGCGGGGAAGGCTATCTGCGGCTCACAGCCTTCGGTGACTATGACGCAACCATAGAAGCAGTGAGAAGGATCGCAGAGATGTAGAACCAACACCCGCAGCGTCACTTTTTTCTCAAAGCCAATCCTACACCACCTAAGCCAGCCGGCATACAACATCCGTAGGAGTATGTTTTTCTCAAAGCCAATCTTAGGCTTTCCGGAGGGATGAGAAAAAATTACCGCTGCGGCAGTTTTTTCTCATTTATTTTCAAATATCAAGAAAATACCCCTCTCACGGACTTTTTTCAGTTACATCCGTGAGAAAAAAGGTGAGCTGCGGATGTTTCCGCCCTGTTTCACAGGTTGAAAACATCCGCAGCTCGGTCATTTTCTTCAGCAATTAAAAAATGCTTTATCAAAACTACCGTGACAGGCATTATTTCTCACCTTCCTGAAGTTGGCCGAAAACCCAACTGCCGCAGCGGCAGTTTTTTCTCATGCCAATCCTACCGATCCTGGAAGGATGAGAAAATCCTGCTGCTGCGGGCATTTTATATTTTCATCAGGAAAAAATAATAATATTATTATGGCTGGAAAATAACAGGCAGTATTCTGATATTCCAATTGATTATTTCGTCAGAATAATAAGAAAAACAATAATGATACCAAGGAAAAAGACCGCCTGACGGCGGTCCTTTTCCTTTGGCAATCTATAGTTTAGGAAACATAGCTCCGCGTGATGGCAGAGCCATGCAGGTTGGTGTTTTCATCACTGCGCCGCCAGCCACAATCTGCAGCCGCGAACGGCAACCTCGATCTGGTGCCGTAATCGACAGTCGGCAAGAGTATTTGCCCGGCGCAGTTGATCCTTCAGCCCTGAAATTATCTGTAGAACAGAAGATCTGTGTAAGTCGGGAATGGCCAGTACGAATCAGCTGTCATGGTTTCAGCCTTGTCAGCCGGAGCACGCAGTGCACTCATCTGAGGAACCATTACATCTCTGATGATCTCGGCCTGTTTCTTTACGCAGCCCTCAGCCTTAACAGCGGCAACGGTAGCCTCCAGAGCTTCAGTTGCAGCATCCATCTGTTCAACCAGATCGGAAAGAGCAGAGATACGCTTCTTCTCATAAGTGCAGGCCATTTCAGGCACAACAGCCATCTTGGCTGCGGCTTCATCTGCCAGGTCGGCAGCATATTCATTAACTGCCGGCATGATCTCCTTCTTGGCCATATCAACCATTGTATTGGCCTCGATGATCATGGTCTTTGCATAATTCTCCAGCATTATCTCGTAACGGGAATCGATTTCCACGTCAGTCATAACCTTGTGAGCCTTAAGCATTTCACGGTTCTTTTCGTCCTTCAGAACCTCCATAGCATCTACGGTAGTCTTCAGGTTCAGCAGACCACGCTCTTCAACAGCAGTTTTGATCCAGTTGTCATCGTAGCCGTCGCCGTTGAACAGAATCTGCTTGTGTTCACGGATGGTTCTCTGGATGAGAGCATGGAGAGCATCGTCAAATTTATCCTTTTCTACTGCCTCGAGTTCATCAGCAAACTGCCTGAGAACCTCAGCAACAGCAGAGTTGAGCATGATATTTGCGCAGGCTGTAGATTCGGAAGAACCCAGCATACGGAATTCGAACTTATTGCCGGTAAATGCAAACGGCGATGTACGGTTTCTGTCAGTGGTATCCTTGTTGAAACGAGGAAGCACACTGACACCCAGCTTCATGACCTTCTTCTCGGTCTGGCTGTAAGGAGTGTCATTTTCGATGGCCATGAGAACGCCTTCAAGCTCCTCGCCAACGAAAATAGATACTACAGCCGGAGGTGCTTCATTTGCACCGAGACGATGATCATTGCCTGCAGATGCAACGGAAACCCTCAGAAGACCCTGATATTCATGAACAGCCTGGATAACGGCTACCAGGAATACCAGGAACTGGGCATTTTCATAAGGAGTATCCCCCGGTGACAGCAGGTTGATGCCTGTGTCGGTGGAGATAGACCAGTTGTTATGCTTGCCGCTGCCGTTTACCCCTGCAAATGGCTTCTCATGGAGCAGGCACATAAGTCCGTGTTTCTCGGCAAGCTTCTGCATGATCTCCATGGTGAGCTGGTTGTGGTCAGTGGCAACGTTGGTTGATTCGTAAATAGGAGCGAGCTCGTGCTGGCAGGGAGCAACTTCATTGTGCTCGGTCTTTGCCAGAATGCCCAGCTTCCACAGTTCGTTGTTAAGGTCGGCCATGTAATCAGCTACACGGGTGCGGATAACGCCGAAGTAATGGTCGTCCTTCTCCTGTCCTTTAGGAGCGCCGGCACCGAACAGAGTACGGCCGGTGAATACAAGGTCTTTACGTTTGTCATACATTTCCTTGTCCACCAGGAAATATTCCTGCTCAGGACCTACGGAAGTGCGGACACATTTTACATCCTCATTACCGAAGAGCTTTACAATTCTCAGAGCCTGCTTGTTCAGGGCTTCCATTGAACGGAGAAGAGGAGTCTTCTTGTCCAGAGCCTCACCTGTGTATGCACAGAATGCTGTCGGGATGCACAGAGTTCTGTCCTTGATGAAAGCATATGATGTGGGATCCCATGCTGTGTAGCCCCTGGCTTCGCAGGTAGCGCGGATACCTCCTGACGGGAATGAGCTGGCGTCCGGCTCGCCTTTGATGAGCTCCTTGCCGGAGAAGTCCATAATAACGCCGCCGTCCGGAGCCGGAGCGATGAAGCTGTCGTGCTTCTCGGCGGTGATTCCTGTCAGAGGCTGGAACCAGTGTGAAAAATGAGTTGCCCCATTCTCAACAGCCCAGTCTTTCATTGCAGTGGCTACGGCCTTTGCAACGGAGGAGTCCAGCTTAGCCCCCTCATCTATGGTCTTTCTCAGCTTCTGATAAACTTCAGAAGAGAGACGAGCTTTCATTACCCTGTCGTCAAATACGAGTTTTCCGAAAATCTCAGGTACTTTTTCCATGTTGTTATCCTTTCTGTTGCAATATATGTATGGTCGGTTGACCATATTTTGCATGTGGTTATCTTTCCTGCTGCGTGAGTAATCAGAAGCAATATCTGATAATATGTGCTGCCGGCAGCGGGCGGTGAGTCGTCCGGCTTTCTTCGAGGCCTTACGATTCGTCTGCGACAGTAAGCCGTCTGGCCTTCTGCGTCCGGCCGCGGAAGCGAGCCATTGAGCTTTATACGTTCGGAAGCGGCAGTGCTCATTCCTGCTTTCCGTGTTCGACTTTGTCATTGCTCGTTTCTATTATCTGCGATTGACTGTTGAAGCGGTCATTCCTGCCCTTTGCGCTCGGTTGTGGAAGTGGTCATTCCTGCTCTTTGCGCTTGGTTGTGGCAGTGAATATTTCTGTACTTCGCAACCGAATGCGTCACTGATAATTTCTGCACTCCGTGGTAAGTTAAGGAGAAAATTTCTATGCTTCCTTCTGACGATACACAGAATTTAAAAACAAAAAGGCACTGACCACCGGGAACTATCCCGAGGCGTCAGTGCCTTTGATGCTGTGAATATACGCTTGTATGCCGAATATGTCAATAAAAAATAACAGGAAAATGACACCACCGGCAAAATTTGGACAATATTCCGCCATATCATGCCGATTTCGGCAAAGAATTTGGTCAAAATGGCAGAAATGAACACAGGGACAGTTTTTTCACCCAATCTCACATCAAAAATAAAGATAATTCAGGTTGACTTTACTGCAATAAAGCATTATTATTACATCGTAAACAATGGTGTTTGCTGAGCTTTGCTATGCCCGGCGAACACCATTTTTATGTTTTGAGGTCCGAAATGCAGTAATCCCCCAAAATATTATTGCACTCAGGACAATTGGCAATCTACACAGATGGATGGAAAAATAGTATAATCGCACAAGTGCATTTCAAAGCTATGCAGAATCGCAGCAGGTGCCGGCACGCCCCCAAAAACAGTGACCGGTGCAGCCGCAGAAAGCCCGACACAGCCAAGTAAAGTGAAGGGCGCCGCAGAAAGCCCGACGCTTCCCGAAAAAGCTAAGGCTCTGCATGAAGCCCGACACTCCCCGATAAAGTGAAGGGCATCGCATATGGTCTGACACTCCCCCAAATATAGTGCAGGGTATATGCAGTTCAGACTGTCATGACAGACCGGGATCGTCCCCAATGGCCCGGTGCAGAAGAGTGTATCTGAAGATGGTATCATGGAAGGACATCGGAGGATAACATGAATGTATGACATCCGATCATAAAACAGGCGGAAAATGCTGCGGAGCTTGTTAACGCAGGCAGGATGACAATAACCATCAGGCAGGTGAGAAACATGACAGGTCATGTTAACATAGCAGGATGGAGACAGATCACCATGCATGTGGAACATCAGGACATGAAATAAAAGACAGCATCAGCTGAGAATTGTGCAAATGCAGCCCGGGAAAGGCCAGCCATCTGTGTATCATGCTGATGGTGCTCATTGCACAGTAAAGCGTCAGGCACATCTGACTCAGCATACGGCAAACTTTACCCGACCATAGAATACAGATTTCCGGCAGCAGATTCCGGAGAAATACAGAAACCAATCGCCCGCAGCTTATGCGGGTCTTATTATAGAAGGGCCGTT
>JABUTA010000154.1 GCA_021443845.1 Parasporobacterium sp. | reverse complement strand
GACATTGCATCCTGCAGATAACGTTTTACGCTTATCTCTATGTCTTTCCTCTTAAAAAATTCTTTCATATCGTACCTTTTATTCTTTCTATTATACCTTTATATGTAAAATACACCGTGACGATATTAACACCGGTCAAGATATGTGTCAAGACACCTGTAATGTATTTGTATTGTATGCTGACAAAATCGTCCTTGCTTATCTTTTAACAATGTGTTATTATCGTCCACGTAACGTAGAGTAGACATTGTGCGTAAAGTGTCATGGGATGGGATGTTGCTCATGAACGAAGGAATTGGTCCGCGGTACAATGTCGCGTCCGCTAGGAGAATTTAATATGGAACAATCAATTAAATCCGGAAAAGAGCGCACTCTACAGATGGTCGTAATGGCCCTAATGGTCGCTCTTATTTTTATTTTCAGCAGATTTCTCGGTATAAATACCGATGTAATCCATCTGGGCTTTGACTTTCTGCCCGTAGTAGTAATTGCCTGCCTGTACGGCCCGATGTGGGCTGCAGTGACGGCAATCGTTGGAGATCTGGTCTGTGCCATAGGCATGCCTCTGGGAATGCTGAACCCGGGCATAACTGCCGTGGCAGGAATAATAGGACTTGTATACGGTGTATGCTTTTACAACCGCAGACTGGATGGGAAACCGCTTATAGCAGCAACTGTCATTGCGGCGCTTGTTACGGCCGGAGTACTCAAGCTGTTCGGCACTACCGCCTGCCTTGCCTTTGCATACGGCGCGCCGTACTGGGCAACGCTTATAAGCAGAATTCCCAACTGCATTCTTCTGTTTGTAATACAGGTGATTACGATACCTGTCGTTTGCCGATATGTTGTTAAGCCTGTGAAGGAGAAGGTTCTGTAGTAACGGAAACCACACTCGCGGAATCCTGATCAGTCTATGATGGTATACATACCTGCAGCATCCTCTTTTCTGCAGGATTCCGTAAGCGCTTCGACTCTTGCCGTAAGCGTTCCGTTACCGAACTGAATATGAATTATATCGCCGACCCTGACCTCTGTTCCGGGCTTGGCGATTTTTTCGTTTACTGTAATTCTTCCCTGGTCGCAGGCGTCCTTTGCCACTGACCGCCGCTTAATCAGCCTGCTGTTTTTTAGAAATTTATCGATTCTCATAGTTCAACACCTCGTAATAATTATTCCAATTTAATCATAACGAAAAGCGGGTAAGCATACTTACCCGCAATCACTATTTTATTTATCTTTCATAACCACATAATGTATATCCATAGGATTTTGCATCTGAAAGGCTTATTTTTTCTATATATCTCGCATTTCTCAAACCTCTGCAGTTACGATTGTAGTGATATCTCTCACCGCTATATGGTGCAATATAGACTGGATTAGTAATTGGTTTTTCTTTTGTTGAAACAGACTTTTTGGAAGACCATGTCGAATAGTACTTCACTCCGTTTACTGTTTTATACGTTCTGATTTTTACGTAATATCTTTCATCCCAGCTTAAACCGCTAATCTGTTTGCTGGTTTTCGAATAGCCTTTTACTGTTTTGATGGAATAATCACACATCGATGAGTCATCTGAATATTTTATCTGATATCCGGTTATATGACTTTTGGACATCCTGGTGGATTGCTTTTTCCATTTTACCGTTATTGTATTTTTATTCGAAGATAAAGATTTAATATACGTACCCTTAGGGTTAATCTTAAAATACTTAGTTACAGATCCTTTATAGTTATTCTTGCCTTTTATTATTACTTTATACTTACCTACGTTCTTTCTGCCGGATGCATATGAAACAGAATACTTTCCGGCTTTTTTTAAGGTAATACCCTTTGCATTTTCAACTGAAACTACCGGTTTTTTTACTTTTCCGTTATATACATACTTTTTTTTAGAAAGGTAAACCCGGCTCTTCTTTAACTGTTGTGGTTTAATAGTGAAACGTGCCACAATTTTGCCCGCATAGCCGTTCTTACCAGTTACATAAACCTTATATTTCCCTGCATTAATTCTCCCCTTGCTATATTGCGTGTCATAATATTTAGACGAAAGGACATTTCCATTCTGATTATAAACGGTCACTTTGGGAGTCTTTACATTTCCACTGAAAACATAACTCGATCTGGACAGAACCACCGAACTGATTTTTTTGTCTTCTGTATCCGGCCCAAATTCATCATCATCTGTTCCAAATCCATCCTCAGCATAAGAAACAGAAAAACTGCCTGCCATTATCATCGTTAACATTAATACTAAAATAATCGTAAACGTCCTTGATCTCATAGCAATTCTCCAAACTATAATTGAATTCTATTTGTTAACTGCATCCTTAAGGGCTTTGCCTGCTTTGAATACAGGCGCCTTCGATGCTGCGATTTCGATCACTTCGCCCGGCTTTCTAGGGTTTCTTCCCTGTCTCGATTTCCTCTGACGAACCTCGAATGTTCCGAAGCCGATCAGCTGAACCTTGTCGCCTTTGATGAGAGCCTCTTCGATGCATGCCGTCATGGCGTTAACTGCAGTTTCGGCTTCCTTTTTCTTAACTCCTGTTTTCTCTGCAACTGCAGATATCAATTCCGCCTTGTTCATTAATACTTCCTCCCCAAACAGTTTATATATTTTATTTTCTGATATCATCCAAATGTCACGAGGGTAATTTTCCCACTTTTAATCCTGCCTGTCAAGGCAATTCCGGGACCTTTATGATATCTTTACAACCTGAAGCGCTCTTTGTGCCCTGCCTGTTACCAGAGTCTGAGCTTATCGCATACACGGGCTATGGCACCGCCGAACTTAATGTTGATTATTTCATCTCTTGTTATGGCCTTCGTTTTGATAATCATGATTCCGTAAACTACGGCACCGACCAATATGGATGCCAGTGTGGCAACGCTGTTGTGTCCGGCCATCATAAACAGCCTGTATGCCGCAAATACGAAGCCTCCCATTACGATTGCCGATACGGCAGGCTTGACAATTGTCTCCTTCACGGGAATCTTAACGCCGGTGAATTTCTTCACGCATCTGAAATCCAGAGCTGCAGCAGTAAGATAAGCACACAGCGTTCCAATGGCTGCTCCTACGATATTAATTTCATGTATACCCACAAGAATCCAGGTTATTATAATCTTTACTGCAATGCCTGCGGCAAGGTTAACAACCGGCCAGTTCTGTTTCGTAAGCCCCTGAAGAATGCCCGTCATGGTTGTAACAAGGCCAAGAAAAATAAATCCTATGGCAAGAACCTGGAGGCACGGCGTTGCACTGATTGCACTTTCCTTCTGCAGCGGATACAGCAGCAGCAGTGTAGGTTTTGCAAGAATCAGCAGCCCAACCGTACAAGGAAATGCAATCATTGTTGTCATGCGCAGTCCGAGAGAAACGGTTTCATTGAGTTCTGCCCTGTCGTTAAGTCTCTTTGCAGCCGATACCATCGGCACAATGCTTACAATGATGGCCTGCATGAATACCTGAGGAAATCCGATAATAGGATCTGCCATGCTTGTAAGCTGGCCGTAAAGATCGCTGGCAGTATGAACGTCCCACCCCGATGCCTGCAGCCTGTAATTTACTATCGATGCGTCTATCGCATTCATCAGCGGCAAAAGTGCGGCACCGATAGTAATCGGCACAGCAATTTTAACGATTGTCTTTATTATGTCGGATGACGGTTCGCGCACCTTGTTTTTGTCCGACCTGATTCTCTTCTTTATCGCCCTTTTGCTGAGACCGTATATAAACAGAACGGTGACGAGTCCTGCCAGACCTCCTGCCGATGCTCCGAAGCAGCCTCCTGCCGCACCTCTTGCGCCCGCATCATACTGCTCGGCGAACAGAGTTCCGTTCATCATGAAATAGCCTAGAGAAAGCCCCACACCTACTCGGAAAATCTGTTCCATTACCTGTGAAACAGCGGTAGGATTCATGTTCTGCTGACCCTGAAAATATCCTCTGTATGCAGACATTATCGGAACTATAACGAGGGCGGGAGCTGTTGCCTGCATTGCCAGAGCGGAGCCCGGTACGTGAACAATGTCAGCTATGACACCTGCTCCAAACAGAACTGCTGCCGCACCTGCGACACCCAGTATGATCATTATTGTTCTGGACAGCCTGAATACTCTTTCTGCTTCTTTATACTGTCCTACCGCATATCTTTCGGCTACCATCTTTGACGTTGCAACCGGCAGACCTGCTGTAGACACAACAAGAAGAACCGAATAGATCGCATAGGCCGGCGCGTAATTTGCCATTCCGGCCGCCCCTATCCAGTTCGTAAGGGGTATTCTGAAGAAGGCCCCCAGCACCTTAACCAGTATTCCGGCTGCAGCCAGGACAGCCGTGCTTGTTACCAGTGATTTTTTAGTCATATA
>JABUTA010000153.1 GCA_021443845.1 Parasporobacterium sp. | reverse complement strand
AAACTGGTCTTCCCGGGAATGGTTACAGACATAGTATCACTTGATGACGTGGTTGAAAAAGCGGTAGCCAGAAAAGACCGTACAGGAATGCTGAAGATTCTTATGGATCCAACAATGTGATGAAAAAGTAATATACGAAATAATCGAAGCCACTCTTTCGAGTGGCTTCATCATTAAGGGTATTATTATAAGGGATGGAGGTATGGTTACTTCACAAAGGTTACAACCTCATCCATGGGATTTCTTGTTGTAGCGCCTGTCACAGCGTCATATTTTTCTGTATCAGTCTTTCCCACCAGCAGAACACATACTACGGACATTCCCTCAGGTACTCCGAGAAGTTCCTTGTTCCCGTCACTGTTTAAAGTCATCTTCGGAGATGAAATAATCTTTGTTCCGTATCCTAAAATCTGTGCCTGTGCTGACATATTCTGGGTTGCCAGACCTGCATCCAGGTCAGAACCATCTTTGCATGAAACAACTATTACCAGAGGAGCATCTGACAAACCGGCCTTAGAACCCATTGAGCCTGATGCACCGGGGTTCTGAGATGATTCTCCAGAAGATTCACCCTCAGAATCTCCTGAGGCTTCTCCGCCAAAGCTGTCCGAGTCATCGCTCTCTAATCCTTCAGGGAAATCTCCTGCCGGCATTGTGCCTCCCGAGCCTGAAAGTTTATCCAGTATTTCTTTGTCGGTTATAACCGAAAAATGCCACGGCTGACCATTCAGCGCACTGGGAGCATTAATTCCCGCAGTAATGATGGACTGAATATCTTCATCACTGACTTTTTCATCTGTAAATGCCTGTACTGTAGAGATGTCCTCGATAACATTGACATTAAAATTTTCAGATGCATTGACCGGGAACGCACAGACAGCCGGCAGAACAAGCGATAAAGTTATGGCTGATACTATACTTTTCCTGTTTAACAGAATGTTTTTCATTACAAATACCTCCGTTTCCGAATCCCGCAGGGATTATGTGTTTACAATTCATCACCTGTAATATAAATGCATTGATAATGAAAGAATTGTTATATTTATGGACAGTCAGCCGAAAATTGCAGAACAGTCTGGCTGAAACCGGAAATATCATGAATTTGTTCTTATATTTCTGCATTAAAGTTCAGGAAAGTATTATTGATATTCAGGAACATACTAATATAACGTAGGCTCTGAGGGGTCTGAGTTGTCATTCCCGTTTTGTGTGATAGAATGCAGGTGTAAAAGGGATGACATACCGGAAAAATACGAAAGGGGGATATACTCATGAGAGGAATGAGAATTATCTGCGGCATCGTTCTGCTGGCGCTGATACTCTGCGTACCGGTGCTGGGTGAGGAGAATGAGGCCATCGGCGTGGAATGGACAGGACTTGAATGGAACGGATCTACAGAAGGCGAGTATCCGGACCGCAGCTGTGATATTGTTGAAATCGGGCGGGAATCACCCCGGGCAGATTCCATACCATTCGACACATTGGAAGATGCCGTTCAGGGGGCGGTGGATTACCGGAAGGAGCTTTCCGACCGTTATATGCTGCTCAGCCAGACGGAGTGGAAATTCAGGCTCTACGATGCCCCGGCGCTTTTTGATGAGAGTGCCGATACCGGTTTTTACAGCCCTGACTATGATGACACGGAGTGGGATGATATCTTTGTTCCCTCAGTGTGGCAGACGCAAGGCTATGATTATCCTATATATACCAACACAACTCAGAAATTTGCCCGCAATTTCGGCAATACTGTGGGCTATCCCCGGGAACTGCCTACGGCTCCGGAGGTATACAACCCCGTAGGTCTGTACCGCCGCACATTCGATGTGCCGCAAGAATGGCAGGAACAGCAGGTGTATCTCACATTTGAGGGCGTAGATTCCGCTTTTTACGTATGGGTAAACGGCTGCCAGGTGGGTTATGCCGAGGATTCCTTCACGACTGACGAATTCAATATTACAGACTATATAATTCCCGGACAGACCAACACACTGGCGGTGAAGGTATTGCGCTGGTGTGACGGCTCATGGCTGGAGGATCAGGACTATATTGACCTTTCCGGCATTTTCCGGGATGTGTACATATATGCCGCACCGAATGCGACAGTGAGAGATTTCTGGTATGTGACGGATTTTGATGATACTTACACAGACAGCAGCCTGACCATATCATTTAAGGCTCATAACTCCGGTACTGAGGAACAGATGGTTACTGTCACACCGCACCTTATAGATTCAGACGGCGTGGAGGTACCCCTTGACAGCACGGGAATTGCTCTTTCTCTGGAGTCCGGAGAAACGGCAGAGGCATCCGTCACTGTGGAGGTAACAGAGCCCCGTAAGTGGAGCGGAGAAGACCCGTACCTGTATACCCTGGTGCTGGAGGAGGAAAGTGCCCAGGGCACGGTGTATGAGAGCTGCCAGCTGGGTTTCAGGAAGATCACATACAAGCAGAACGACAGCGGATGGTGGGAAGGCACGGCCACAGATCATGATCTCATCCGGATCAACGGCCAGCCTGTCACGCTTCACGGAGTCGACCGGCATGAAACCCATCCCGAATACGGCTATGCCCTGACCAGGGAGGTCATGCTTGAGGACATAACCATCATGCTGGAAAACAACATAAATGCTGTCCGGACATCTCACTACCCCAACAGTCCTTACTGGTATTATCTGTGCGATAAGTATGGCATTTATGTAATGGATGAAGCCAATCTGGAATGCCATTCCAACATGATCTTTGAAAATCAGCTCATCACCGAAAACATGTCACGCTCGGTAATCGACCGAGAATACAACATGGTGTGCCGTGACCGCAACCATCCCAGTGTGATCATCTGGAGCCTGGGCAATGAGTGTAAGAATCCGGACATCCTGCGGACTATTCTGGTGGAGCCATATGAAACCCCCTGGAGTGAAACGGAAGTGCTGCATGCCTTCGACCCCACACGCCCCTGGCATTACGAGCAGGCTACGGATATGTACGAGACCGGCATCGATATGAAGTCCGGTATGTATCTGTCCGTTGAGGAGATGATCGAGCACGGGGAGAGCGATGTGCCTCAGCCTCATATTCAGTGTGAGCTGCAGCACGCCATGGGCAATTCCATGGGCAATTTCGACGAATACTGGCAGGTTATCGACACCTATCGCAATCTTCAGGGCGGTTTCATCTGGGACTTTATTGACCAGGCGATCACGCTTACGGCTGATGACGGCACTGAATATTTTGCCTACGGAGGTGATTTCGGAGAGCGGGTGAATGACGGCAATTTCTGCTGCAACGGTCTGCTGCTTCCGGACCGTACTGTCCAGCCGGAGATGGCGGAAGTCAGGTACCAGTATCAGATGCTCAAGTTCAGCGATGCAGATGTTCAGAACGGATTAGTGGAGATGAACAACTTCTTCCTGTTCACAGATATCAGTCAGAAATATGAATTCGACTGGTCCCTGATGAGAGATGACGAGGTGCTGCAGCAGGGAACCCTGCCGGCGGATGAGACCGGATGTCCGAATGTTGACAGCCTGACCAACCAGCCCGGTAAGACAAACCTCAAGATTCCGTTTAACAAATCGTTACTTGCTGCCGGACATGAGTATTTTCTCAATATCTCAGTCTGCCTCAGAGAGGATGACGGCCTTCTTAAAGCAGGGTACGAGATTGCCAAAGCCCAGTTTGTCCTTGAGGCGGAAGAAGAATCCGGACCGGCGGTAAATGAAGATTCCCTGCTTCCGGCTCTTGAAATGACGGAAGATCAGGATAACATATACATTTCTTCTGAAAAGGCACGGGTCACATTCAGTAAGGCGGACGGCAGCATCACAACATATGAGGCACCGGATGAAAGCGGAACGTGGAGGGATCTGATTCTTCCCGGCATGGGGCCTAAGCTGAACCTTTACCGGGCCAACACGGACAATGACCGGGCCGGATTCTATGTATTTACCATGCAGTGGAAGGAAACAGGGGAACCCCGGATCGGGAGTATGACAACAGAGCGTCTGAACGAGAGTACAGTATGTGTGAATGTGGAATCAGTATATACACAGCTGAACGACCTTTGTCTGTCCCTGTGCTATACTGTATGCGGCAACGGAGCAATATGCGTCCGGGCAGGTATTGTGCCCCGGTACGACAAGAATTTTGTATATATTCCTGCCGTTGGTATGGAAATGAGTCTGCCTGAGAGTTTTGAACAGATGACTTATTTCGGAAAAGGTCCGGAGGAAAACTACATTGACCGAAGCAACGGCACCATGGTTGGCCGCTACACCACCACCGTGACGGACAACTTCGTACCATACCTTGAATCCTCCGAGACCGGAAACCGCACCGGCGTACGCTGGATCGCACTTACGGAGGAAAACGGCTTTGGTCTGCTGGCTGCTGTAGTCAGTGATCCTATTGAAGCAAGTGCCCTGCATTACACAGCCTCTGAGC
>JABUTA010000152.1 GCA_021443845.1 Parasporobacterium sp. | reverse complement strand
AACCTGTGAAACAGGGCGGAAACATCCGCAGCTCGGCTTTTTTCTCATGGATGAAACCGGAAAAAGTCCGTGGGAGGGGTATTTTCTTTAAAGATTGAAAATGAAGCAGGAAAAATTCCCGCAACGGCATTAAATTCTCACTGCACTCAAAGTGCCGGATAACAGCGCAGGGCTGGGATATCGATACCCTTCCCGGTTCATACTGGAATTGGGAGAGGATGTACTGGAATACGATGTTCCCCTGGAAGAGGATCTGCTGAAATGTGCCAGACTGGAGATCAGCTGCAGGGAACGGATCCTGGAAGATGAAGAAAAGTCCCGTACCGACGTTCCGGCAGGAACCAGAGTGGAGCACCGGATATTCGGCACCGGAACCGTGGGGGGATGCCGAAGATGCAGGCGTCTGCGCAGTACAGTTTGACAGAATAACCACACAGAGAACCATTTCTTCCGATAAACTGAGCATAGTTTCCGAAAACATACCGGATACCTTGTCAGCAGGGTTATGAGGTGTTATAGTTATACGGCTATTTACAGACAATATTACAAATGGGAGAGAGATCGATGAAAGTAACAGAAGACATTCTTTATGTAGGCGTTAATGACCACGAAACAGACCTGTTTGAAGGACAGTATAAGATTCCCAACGGTATTTCCTATAATGCATATGTGATCATGGATGAAAAGATCGCACTTATGGATACTGTTGACAAGAAAAAATGTGATGAATATCTTGCAAATCTGGATGCAGCACTGGCAGGAAAAACACCGGATTATCTTATTGTTCAGCATGTTGAGCCGGATCATGCATCCAGCATCAAGGCCGTTGTAGATAAATATCCGAATATCTGCATCGCAGCTTCAGCACAGGCTCTTAAGGTGCTTCCGTTATATTTTGAACTTGATCTCTCAGGTGCCATAACATTAAAGGAAGGCTCTGAACTCTGCCTGGGCAGCCATACTCTTACATTTGTATCTGCTCCTATGGTTCACTGGCCGGAGGTTATGATGACATATGATATGAAGGATAAGGTACTGTTCAGTGCTGACGGCTTCGGCAAGTTCGGAGCCCTGGATGTGGAAGAAGACTGGGACGATGAAGGCCGCAGATACTATTTCAATATCGTAGGTAAATTCGGACAGCAGGTACAGGCAGTGCTTAAGAAGGCAGCAGGCCTTGAAATCAGCACCATATGCCCGCTCCACGGACCTGTATTAACTGACATGATCCCTCATGTTCTTGAAAAGTACAATATCTGGAGCAGCTACGGTGCAGAGTCCGAGGGCGTAATGGTAGCCTATGTAACAATGCACGGCAACACAGGAAATGCAGCCAGGAAGATTGCAGCCATTCTTGAAGAAAAGGGCTGCCCCCATGTAGAGCTTACAGACCTTGCCAGAACAGACAGCTCAGAAGCACTGTCACAGGCATTCAATTACGGAAAAGTTATCCTTGCTTCACCTTCCTACAACACAGGTGTCAACCCCATAATGTCAGATTTCCTTCATCATATCTGCATTAAAAATTACCAGAACAGAACCATCGGCATCATAGAGAACGGATCATGGGCACCGTCGGCAGCAAGAACCATGAAAGGTATCATGGCTGAACTGAAGGACATTACATATATTGATCCGGTTGTTACAATCAGGGGTGCACTGAAGGAATCTGATACAGAAGCCCTTAATGCACTGGCTGACAGCATGCTGAAGTAAATTTATTTCTGACAGAGCTTACATAAAAGATTATATCGGCTCTCAGAATGATGTGTTTGCTGTTGTCTGATGGTGTCATACAAAAAGAGAATGCTGTTTTATGGCAGTCATTTCATACTGCGGGCGCGTAAAATAACATATATTATGGCAGATATATAGTTTAAGAAGAAACATTCAGGGGGTAAAATATGGTATACGACAGACGTCCGGATGATATGGTACGTATCACCACTACGGAACTTGCAGATGCATTTATTGAAGAACAGGTAGAAGCTTTACGGGAGCAGGTAGGGGATAAGAAGGTACTTCTTGCTTTATCGGGAGGCGTGGATTCATCAGTTGTGGCAGCTCTTCTTATCAAGGCTATCGGACAGCAACTTGTATGTGTACACGTTAACCACGGCCTTCTCCGTAAGGGTGAACCGGAACAGGTTATCGAAGTATTCCGCAACCAGATGAACGCCAACCTCATCTATGTTGATGCAGCTGACAGATTCCTTGACAAACTGGCAGGAGTTGCAGAACCGGAGAAGAAGAGAAAGATCATCGGCGGAGAATTCATAGAAGTATTTGCTGAAGAAGCAGGAAAGCTTGACGGAATTTCATTCCTGGCACAGGGCACCATCTGGCCTGACATCCTTGAGAGTGAAAACGGCATCAAGGCTCATCATAACGCCGGCGGACTTCCTGAAGAAATGAATTTCGAACTGGTAGAGCCTGTAAAGATACTTTTCAAGGATGAGGTACGTGTGGTAGGAAAGGCATTGGGTCTTCCGGACAGCATGGTTTACCGTCAGCCATTCCCGGGGCCGGGTCTGGGTGTAAGATGCACAGGCGCCATCACAAGAGAACGTCTGGAGGCAGTACGTGAATCAGATGCCATCCTTCGTGAAGAATTCGACAACTACGGTCTGGCAGGCAAGGTATGGCAGTATTTCACAGCTATTCCGGATGTAAAAAGCGTAGGCGTAAAGGACGGCAAACGTGTTGATGAGTGGTGTGTTATCATCCGCGCAGTCAATACCAAAGATGCAATGTCTGCAACAGTTGAAGAGATACCATATGACTTGCTGAAGAAACTGGTTGCACGTATCACATCAGAAGTAAAAGGTGTAAACAGAGTGCTTTATGACCTGACACCGAAGCCGACAGGCACAATAGAGTGGGAATAAATGACAAGAATTATTTCAGACAGTACATCAGATCTGTCACAGGAACTTATAGAAAAATATGACATAACCATCGTGCCTCTCCGGGTTATCCTGGGGGACGATGACCGCAGGGACGGGGTGGAGATCACCCCGGATCAGATTTACGAATGGTCAGATGCCAATAAGAGCACACCGAAAACCTCAGCAACATCCATCGATGATGTGGAGGCTGTGTATAACAGATTCCCTGACGATGAAATGGTGGCATTTTCCATTTCGTCCGAGATGTCCATGACCAATGCGGTACTGAAGATCACTGCCCAGGAGATGGGAATCGGTGACCGGGTAAAGGTTATCGATTCAAGAAACCTTTCCACAGGCATAGGCCTTCTGGTAATAGAAGCAGCCATAATGGCTCAGAACGGAAAGTCAGCTCAGGAGATTGCAGACCGGATGGAAGAGCTCATACCTAAGGTAAGGACCAGCTTTGTGGTAGATACTCTTACATATCTCCACAGGGGAGGACGCTGCAGCAGCGTTGCAGCAGTAGCCGGAAGTGCACTGAAGCTTCATCCGGAGATAGCCGTAACAGACGGAGTAATGGAGGCAGGCAAAAAGTTCAGAGGACCTATGAAGAAGGTACTGATGCATTATGTCGAAGAGAAAAGGGATGAGCTTCTGCAAGCAAGGAAGGACAGAGTGTCCATTGTGCATTCAGGATGTGATGAAGAGACCATCAGAAACGCATATGAATTCATCAAAGGCCTTGATTACTTTGACGAAATCCTCGTCACCAGGGCAGGGGGAGTTATCAGCTCCCACTGTGGTCCGGGTACACTGGGAATAATATATATAGCTCAGTAATACATAACAGAATATACCGATCAGTAAGAGAGCTGCTGCACTTTGATAGTGAGGCGGCTCTTTTATATATATGCTGCCGGTGTGCGGCAGTGCAGCAGACTGAATGCCGGCACAGAAAGGATCAGGGGGCACGGCAGAACACTTACATTATATTCACTATTGACCAGCCATTAAGTATCAAGTATACTTGAATACATGTATAAACATATATTTTTATTTTAAGGAGAATATGTTATGAAAAAAATTATCACTATCATGCTTGCAGCTGTAATGGCTATAGCTCTTTTCACAACAGCATTTGCAGGTGAAGAAGAAGTTAAAGGCGACAGCACAGTAGCTATCGGTGCAGTTGTAATCGCACGTGATGACATCCCTACAGATGAAATCTACGCTCTGGTTTCAACTATTTACGAAAATGCGGCAGCTATCACAGAACAGCACGGCAAAGGCGCAGAACTTGATCTTGCATTCGCATCATCTATCACATCAGTTCCTTATCATCCGGGTGCAGCTAAGTACTTTGAAGAAAAAGGCTTCCCTGTAGCAGCAGTTAAGGAAGGTGCAGGCGAAGGCAATAAGAGAGACCTTCTTTTCGGTACAGGCGGTGAAGCAGGAACATACTACGCATACGGCGGTGTTCTTTCCACATTCGTTTCATCTAACAATGATTTCAATGTAACAGCACTTACATCAGGCGGCTCACAGGCCAACATCGAAGACCTTGCATTCG
>JABUTA010000151.1 GCA_021443845.1 Parasporobacterium sp. | reverse complement strand
ACTTTGTTGTACATTTTTATTTTCCACTAAATGTACATTCTTATAGTATCATTTACAAATGGCAGCACCTTCCTTCATCAGAGGTACTGCCAGCTGGGGCATGTCATGCTGTGCAAGCTGCTTGTAATACAGGGAACGCGTTACGGGTGCGTTATACAGTGCCGTCAGCAGATAATTTTTGATATTTTTAATTTTTGACGTGTTCCTGTTCATGCAGAACAGGACATAATCTATATCCTCTTTTCTTAATTTCATGAACCTGGAATGGACCATATTCCGTGACACGAAATCACCTGCAATGCGGATATTATCAGATTTTCCGCTGATTGAATCCACGATGAGGTCGATGATGCAGTCTATTGTGCTCATGTCATAGTTCCTTTCGGACAGTATATCGTATTCTATATTTTCCATAACGATATGCCTTACTGTTGGTCCATCATATCCATCCCTGATAGATAGATGATTATTATTGTTATCAGTATTGTTGTTTTCAGTCTGATTCGGTGCCGCAATCGGGACGGGTGGGGCACTGTTATCTGTATGGGCAGGGGTGTTATTTTCAATACCCCTCGTACATTTGGCGTCTGTTATTATATTGTCTGAAATATAAAAGGGAAGGACATATATCTTCTGAGCCTTCCCTTTGTTATCATTTTCATCATACCGGATAAGTCCTTTATCCAGTAATTTTTTCTTATGCTGTTGGGCTGCTGTCCTTCCGCAATGAAGGGCATCTTTGATAGAATCCAGGGTGAAGTAGATATATATCCTCCCCTCGTCATCGCGCCAATTATTAGCTGCAGACAGGGAAACCCGGTCCAGCATAAGTGTATAGAGAAGTACATCCGATGGATCCAGATCCCGGTATGCTTCTCCTTTTATTAATTCGAGCGGCAGTCTGGCAAATCTCCACTTAATCTTTCCGCTTACGACAGGCTCTGCGTTTGTATTTATTGTCATTGCTATATCCTCGTATCTTTTTCGGTATTCTTATTGCTGCTGCAGTTGTTTTTGATGGTAATGTTGCTTTCATCGTTCAAGCTCCTTTCTCTGATGAACTTTATCTTTTGCTGTTTTTTGTTTTGCTGTTGTGTATCCGGATGTCTCTTTAGATTTATTCTGTTCGTTACGTTCGCGTTCCTGACGGATATGCTCAAGTATAGAATCCATAAATGACATGACCTTTTCTGGAAAACGCCTTATTGCGGTAAGGTAGGGCTCGCATTTTTTTCTGAGTTCATGATAATCCTTTTCCAGACTTCTGTAGGAATGTGACAGGTCTGAATATCTGCGTCTGTAAAACGCTGCATCTTCTTCCAGCTCACGGATCTTCTTTCTTCCGGACACTCCTTCTTTTGCAAGACTCTTCAGTGCATTGAATTCTGTATTTTCGATAATTATCTTTCCTGTAAGTGTCCTTTTGGTTCCGATATCATCGATTTCACTGAAGGTTTTGCAGATATCTGATGCGGCCTCATATTCAATGGCCTTAGCTTCGATGGATTTTTCAAGCTCATGGCATCGCTCAAGGTCCTTCTTGTACTGGTGCTGCAGTGACGACAGGTGCCTGGCTGTGCTACCTTTCTCACCTCGTTCAAAGTCGGCGAAACCGGCATTCCTCATATGTTCGAACAGCTCATCCTGAAGAAGACTGTATGACTTCACAAACTTCGGCTGTCCGTTTGCCCTCAGTACCGGCTGACCGTTTTCGTCAAGTTCCTTCTGCTTTGATGCCCATTTCTTGGAATGGCTCACCTGGTGTATCACGTTCTTAACCGTCCCTCTCAGGGCTTCATCCTTACATCGCATGCTCCACAGTATATCCTTGTCAACAACAGGTATTGCTGTCACATGGAGATGATAATGGTAGACGGGATGACCGCATTCTTCAGTTGCTGCTATATTGATCTCGTCCGCATGCATGACTGCTGATATCACGTTTTCAGCCCCGAACTTCTTTTCGGCAAAGCGGAATGCTTCCTCGTAAAATACCTTTGCGTACTCATATCCTCCTTTCCGTTCGAAATACATAGTGTTAACGTCGATGATCATCTCATCGAACAGGGTTGCATCTGCACGAAGACCCCTGGTGGAGATCTCTTTTGAATCTTCTTTTTCTTTGAAGATATCGAAGTACGATCTCCCACAGGGGTCTTTAAAGTGCACGTTCATGACGGTCATTTCCGGATCGACATTGATGTTGTCATAGGTATCATTCATTCTTTCATTATGGCGCTCAGATTTACCTATGCTTGCAGACGTATGCTGCCGTATGCGCACCACGATTATGTTTTCTTTTCCGATAGTAGTTACCTCCTGAAATCTGTTCTGGTTTAACGCTCCGCGAGATTACACAACATTTTCAATGTGTGTAACCCACTATGACACTTTCACCCTAAAGGGGTGCAAAGATGTCGTGGGCCTGAGGGAGGCTCCCTCAGGACTCCTGCCTTTGATTGCGTATATGTATGATCACCTCCTTTGCACGCAATCAAAAAAGGAACTGAACATACCTTGTGGTATGTTTACAGTCCCTTTGACATTACGATCCGAAAAAGAATTTCGGACAACGCTTTAATAATTACGACATATAGATATAAAAATGTTCCGGTAATCCCGGAACATTTTTGATATCTTCGCATTAGAATGCGCATATAATATTACGACATAATACATTGAAAATGTTCCTGTAATTTTCTTGAATAGAATATTGACAAATAGGGGGGGGTGCTACAATAAACGAGAAGGTGGTAGCAACATGAATACTGGTGAAACCGAAAAATGCAAAAAATGTGGTAAAACCTTTAGAGTTGTCATTATTAGGTATCCAACAAAAATGGATGATAAGCGAAACTCTTTTTATTGTTGCCCATACTGCAATAGCACTTATGACATATATCTGCTTGGGAATGAAGATGTTAAAACTGAGCCTGTTGAACGGTAGAAATAAATTGAAACCACAACACACAAAATAACATAAGAATTCTTATTCGGGAAGGAGAGATAAAAATATGTATGACGGATTTACACATTATGAAGGAGGAGCAAAACTTTGGGTAGTGTACCATAGCCAGGGTACAACCCATGTTTGGGCAACAAGTGAGGCAATTGCTTTACAGCGATTTACTGCAAAATATCCAAATTTATCTGTTTATAGAATAGAACGCAGATAATATCCAAGTGATTTTAAGGAGGTTTATCAAGATGCTAAATCTCCTAGTTTTTATTTTTCGGCGATTTCTTTCTGTGTATTGCCTTTTTGCATATATGAATGTCTGAGAATTCTTCAAAATAATCAGTAATTCTTTTCAATCTTTTGGAAACGGCTGAATGAGTTTCCAGACCAAGTTCTGCAGCAATATCTGCCATCTTCATGCCGTTAAATTTCATCATAAGAAGTCTGTAATCTTCAGGATCTGCTTTTTCAAGAAAGCTATTTACACAGGCCTTTGTAACGGCAAGATTGAAAATCCCGTCAATGTCATCTCTCATTCCGGGATTATGAACCCGGATCTGATTCCAGTTGAATATGGCTTTCTGAGTCTTCTTCTTTCTGCTTCCGCAGTGTTCGGACATTTCAAGATCATCTTCGTCAACATCATTCACTGCATTATCAATCAGTTCCTTTTCGCTTAAAGTCTCTTCTGAAATGTTATTGACCATTTTATAAAACCTGGTTCTGCTGTGGTTCCATTTCCTGTAAAAATCGGTCCTGGCATTACTGCTCCTGAAATCAAAATCCTCTATACAGCGAAGTTCTTTGCTGATTTCAATGCATTTCCTGTATATGTCATTTTCCTTACGATTGAAAAAATGAAAAACCATATCAGTAATGATTCTGAAAAATTCAGCCTCAGGGACATATCCGAAATATTCATCTTCTTCAATGCCTTTAAATAGGACTTCTGCTGTGGGGAGTTCTCCCATCAGCTGGAGTTCATTTATCCATAGGATAGGTGTATGAGCGATACGCCAGGCAATATCATCGCCTGAGTATACTTCCATATACTTACACAGACCAAACAGCTCTGCTATTGCTGGCCAAACGGCTATGGCATAAAAATCGATGATAACATTCATCATCAACTGACTTGAAACGATATGCATAGATTTTTTGCTGTTTTTGACCCTGTAAGGATAGCGGGGGACAAGTTCCTTGAGCGTCGGATAATTAGAGAAGCATATCTCCGGCAGAAATAGAAATGCCGGATAAAAGTCTGCAAATGGAACGGATATCCGTGTACTGTCTTCAAATGTTATTTTTTGATTGTAATTCACTGATAATCTCCTTGCAGACTGTGTATCATTCAATAAAGAGGATGTACATCATCCATGATCATGCAGGCACGAGACAAGGCTGAATCCTGCAACCCCTGCGATGCATCCTTGCAATGCCTCTTGTAGATGATTTTACCTCTTGGTTGAATATATTTCTAAATTCCACTTTGGGTACGTTTTTGATGTGTTTGTTATTAAAA
>JABUTA010000150.1:8999-10387 GCA_021443845.1 Parasporobacterium sp. | reverse complement strand
TTATAAAAAGACAGTAAAAGGGGATGCCGGAAGGCATCCCCTGATTTTTTCAGATGTTTATTTTCAGTCAGAAAATTAATTATTTATTCCAGTTAAGCATGTTGCTTTCTTCAACGATACCTGCAAGTTCAGGAACCTTAGAAGCGCCTACGATGTGTGGATATACGCCCCATTTCTCGTCAGCCTTGAACTGAGCAAGAGTTACAGGGATAGGTGAGATGTGGTCTTCACCGAATTTAATATGACCATATGTTGAGTCAATATCTGTTGCAGCGATTGCTTCACGAAGAGCTTCAGGAGTAACTGCTGTTGCTCTTGAGAATACATCATTTAAGCAGTCCCAGATCTGGAAGTCCCAACCGATTGTATTATCAGCAGGTGCATTTAATGAAGCTTCGAATTCATCACTGAGTTCCGCACCGGTCATACCCATAACAGGTGATGAGTAGGTGTAAGCCTTGGTCCACTGACCTTCTGTCATTGTATCAACAGCTGAGCAGTTGCCCTTATCATCCTGAAGGCTCATTACGTCAGATACGAAATGCATACCTTTAGCCATGATAGCGATCTTTGGCTGATAGCCAAGAGAGAGGATGTTATTCCACATACCTGAAAGCTGGAATGCCATCATAGAAGAAATAACGATATCGCAGCCCTGATCTTTAATAGCCTGAACGATTGTTGTGAAGTCTGTTGCGCCTTCGTCAGCAAGTTCAGCAGTTGTTGTATTAACACAGGTATATCCTCTTGACTCTGCTAAAGGAACGATAATATCAAGAAGGCCGATGCCGTCTACAGACTTGTCGAGAACAAGACCGATCTTCTTATTAGTATCAACTGTGTCAAAGTAATCGAAATAGGTTTCAATCTGATCATAGTAAGGAATCATGAAACCGTATGACCACTCATAAGGTCCACCCTGTACCCAGCTTGTGTCAGGGCTTCCTGATACGATACATGGAACTCCGTATTTTTCTGCGATTGCAGATACAGGATTACATGTTTCAGGGCACCACTGGCCAACAAGAAGGTCTACCTTATCCTGTGTGCAGAGCTTGGTTGCAACTTCTGCAGCCTTGGTAGCATCTGTTTCTGTGTCACCCCAGATAACTTCTACTGTGTAGTGCTGTCCGCCAATGTCATAACCGCCGGCGATTTTTTCTTTAACAAGATCATCGCACTTAGAAGCGTTAATCATACCACCATTATCAGAGCTACCACTCATGATCATCGCTTTATGATATAAACCATCAGCTGCTGGCATGTTCATTAAACATTGAACCTTTCCGCCACCACCAGATTGGCCAAAGATAAGAACATTATCAGGATCACCACCAAACGCAGCGATATTACGATGTACCCATCTTAGAGCTTCTACTAAGTCAAGT
>JABUTA010000150.1:6979-8427 GCA_021443845.1 Parasporobacterium sp. | reverse complement strand
AGACGATGCGGGAATGCATTCATCACAGAATGAGCAGGACTCACGTCATCACGCTATCGCAGCCAAGCTCCCTATGCTTGAGCCGTCAGACTCTGCGGAAGCACTTGCATTTGCCAAGATGGCATTTGAATTATCAGAAGAATATGACACTCCTGTAATCATGAAGATGTGTACAAGAGTTGCTCATTCACAGAGTATCGTAGAGACAGCCGAAAGGGTTATGCCTGAAGCTAAGCCTTACGAGAAGAATATTGCAAAATATGTTATGATGCCGGGCAATGCTATCCGCCGCCATCCTATCGTTGAAGAACGTATGGCGCGTCTTGCTGCATTTGCCGAGGACTGTCCATTCAATAAGGTAGAAATGGCAGACACTTCCATCGGTATTATTACAAGCTCAACAAGTTATCAGTATGCTAAGGAAGTATTTGGAGAAAAGGCTTCTATCTTAAAGTTAGGTCTTGTTAATCCGCTTCCTAAGCAGCTTATCTTAGATTTTGCTGCGAAAGTTGACCGATTAGTTATTATCGAAGAACTTGATCCTATCATTGAAAACCACTGCAGGCAGTTAGGCCTTGAAGTAACAGGAAAAGATGTTCTTCCTATTCTGGGTGAATTTTCACAGAGCCTTATCGCTGAAAAACTCGGCGCAGAGCTTCCTAAATATAAGAGCATAGGCGAGCAGCTTCCTGCAAGACCTCCGGTTATGTGCGCGGGCTGCCCTCACAGAGGACTTTTCTATACTCTTTCCAAGAACAAGATTACTGTTCTTGGAGATATCGGATGCTATACCCTCGGTGCGGTTGCTCCTCTTTCAGCAATGGAAATGACCCTGTGCATGGGCGCTTCAATCAGTGCGACTCACGGATTTAATAAGGCTCTCGGTGCAGAAAGCGAAGGAAAGACCGTAGCTGTTATCGGCGATTCAACATTTATGCACTCAGGAATGACCGGTCTGGCCAATATCGCTTACAACCAGAGTAATTCAACCGTTATCATACTTGATAACTCGATTACAGGTATGACAGGTCATCAGCAGAACCCTACAACAGGTTACAACATCAAGGGCGACCCTGCAGGAAAGATTGACTTAGAAGCTTTATGCAAGGCTATGGGCTTTAACCGCGTAGCAGTTGTTGATCCTTATAACCTGGCAGAATGTGACAGAGTTCTTAAAGAAGAACTTGCGGCAAATGAGCCATCAGTCATCATCAGCCGCCGTCCGTGTGCACTTCTTAAATATGTAAAACATAATGCTCCGTTAAAGGCTGACCCTGAAAAATGCGTAGGCTGTAAGTCCTGTATGAAACTGGGTTGTCCTGCAATCAGCGTTAGAAATAAAAAAGCGGTTATTGATGTTACATTATGTGTTGGCTGCGGTGTATGTCAGCAGATGTGTAAATTTGACGCACTTTCAGGGGAGGTAAAATAATATGACTAAGAATATT
>JABUTA010000150.1:0-4585 GCA_021443845.1 Parasporobacterium sp. | reverse complement strand
TGTTTAAAAGCTGTTTTATTCTGCTCTGTTTCTGGCGAATCCGCCGATGATGCATGCAATACCTGCAGCAATGACACCGATACCTGTGAAGATAACAGCGATATTTGCTGCAACCAGCTCTGTGATACTGAAGATACCCAAAAAGAGAACGATGATGCCGAGGATGATACGGATGATTCCGCTTCCTTTGAATCCCATCTGAAGTTCAGTAGCACCGGTCGCAATTCCTTCAATGCCCAGGAAGATGATGTAGATCTTGATGAACACGATTGAAAGAGCAATTGTGAAAATGCCGTTGTCTAAGAGCATGAAACCAAGGAGAAGCTGAAGGATACCCGATACGAGAACTACAGCTCCGTCAGGGTCTTTACGGGCACCTGCGATAAAGGCAATTATCTTAACAATACCTCCTACGAGGATTAAAACACCTTCAAGCCATGCCAAAGTTACAAACGATTCTACGGGATTTGCAAGAACGATGACACCTACACCGATCATGAGTAATCCGAGAATAACAGTCAATATTTTCTTTAAAATGCTCAATTTTTTCCCTTTCCGGCAGGACTTCTGCCTATTTGATTCAAGGCATTTTAGCAGATTTTTTGAAGTTCTGCAAACATAAAAAATGTTAAAAAAATATTAATTGTTAAAAAGCATAAAATGATTTATTATCTACCGTGATATCGTTTTTGGGAGGAAATATATATGTCGGTGATAGCATCAGTTATCAATGCTACAAGAAAAAATGAGAAGGAAGCCAACCGTTTTTCAGCCAGGTGCATGCTCATAATTGCAGGCATAGGTGCGATTGCCTGGTTCCTTAATTATTTCAGGGTTTTCAACGAGCCGGTTTCCAGCATGACATTTGCAATGTCGGCACTGGATATCTTTTACATCATACCTATTTTTCTTTGCAGGATCGATAAAATCTGGGTCAAATATGTAATAATGCTGTGCTCCACTCTGGGAATCTGCTTTTTTACATACGCAATACCTGCTTTCGCAGTCATTGCATTCTGTGTTCCCATGGTCATCAGCTGCCACTATTACTGCGAGAAACTGACATGGATAACACTTCTGGACTGCCAGGTGCTGTATTCGATCACTGCCATTGTATATGAGATAGTAAGGATGAATGCAACTCCACAGGAGATACTCACATATTCCTACAGAACCATTTTCCCACGCATAGTTATCCTGCTGGGCATAGCCGTTATATGCGTCCCGCTTGCCAAGAGAACAGAAAAGCTGCTGGATGAAGTGGCACTTGAACATTCAGAACGTGAGCGTCTGGGTACGGAGCTTAATGTTGCCACAAGGATCCAGTCAAATATGCTTCCCAGCATCTTCCCGTATCTTCCGGAGCGGGAGGAATTTGACATTTTCGCTTCTATGAACCCTGCCAAGGAAGTGGGCGGCGATTTTTATGATTTCTTTATGGTGGATCAGAACCATCTGGCCCTTGTAATGGCGGATGTTTCAGGTAAGGGCGTTCCGGCGGCATTGTTCATGGTCATTGCCAAGACTCTCATAAAGAATGTTGCCCAGCAGGGCAAATCAGCAGCCGAGGTTCTGAATGAAGTTAACAGGAATCTCTGCGAAAATAATAAGGAAGAGATGTTCGTTACCGTGTGGATAGGCATACTGGATATCAATACAGGCGTGATGCAGTGCGCCAACGCAGGACATGAGTTTCCTGCCATCCGCAGAAAAGGCGGTCAGTTCGAACTGTTCAAGGATGTGCACGGCCTGGTTCTTGCCGGTATGGAATTCTCAAAATACAGGCAATATGAAATTCAGTTCAACCCCGGCGATACACTGTTTGTTTATACGGACGGTGTTCCCGAGGCAACCAATTCATCAGATGAACTGTTCGGAACAGACAGGATGGTTGCTGCACTCAACAAGAGCGGAGCGGACTGCAAGAGTATTCTTGAATGCATAAAGGTCGATGTGGATGCTTTTGTAGGGGAGGCACCTCAGTTCGATGACCTGACAATGCTGGCGATGAATTACAGGGGAGTCGCAAAGGAAAATGTTTGATACAGCCGTTATCGGTACGGGGCCTGCAGGCCTGTCGGCTGCCATAAATCTGAAACTGCATAACAAGGACATCATATGGTTCGGCAGTGAGAAAATGTCAGAAAAGATCAGGATATCCGAGAAGATAGCCAATTATCCGGGGATCCCCTTTGCCACCGGGGAGGAAATGGCTGCAGCTTTTGAATCCCACAGGCAGCAGATGGGGCTGGAGATAACCGACAGGATGGTAAGCCTCATCATGCCCACAGATACCGGCTTCTCCATACTGGCAGATAATGACATATATGAAGCCAGAACCATCATCCTGGCAACAGGTGTGGTGACGTCAAAGGAACTTCCCGGAGAAAATGCCCTTGTGGGAAGGGGAGTAAGCTACTGTGCCACCTGCGACGGATTCCTGCACAAAGGAAAGACGATAGCAGTTTTAAGCACCTCCGAAAGATTTGAACATGAAGTGAAATACCTGGCAGAGCTGGCTGAAAAGGTATATTTCTTTCCGTATTACAGGAACCCGGCGGTAAGCAGGGATAACGTTGAGGTGATGGATCAGAAGATCAGCTCGGTAAACGGTGATAACAGAATAGAATCCATAACCCTGGCTGACGGAAGGGAGCTTAACGTAAGCTGTCTGTTCTGCATGAGGGATTCCATCGCACCCACGACGATCCTTTCTTCCCTGGCCACTGAAAAGAACCGCATAATTGTCGACCGGGACATGGCGACCAACATACCCGGAGCATTTGCCTGCGGCGACTGCACGGGTACCCCCTATCAGATAGCCAAGGCAGTGGGGGAGGGCAATGCTGCCGCCCACAGCGCGATAAAATATCTGGCATCTGTGTGACAGGGGAATGCAGATGATCCATTTTGTGTTTGCAGGAACACTGTGCTAAAATTATTATGATTAGATTGAAACATGAGGTGAAACACATGAAGAGACTTAAAATTGTTGCTGCTTTCTTACTTACGGCACTGCTGCTTATGACAAGCTCAGCAGCCGCATTTGCAGAAGAAAACACACAGAGCAGATATGAACAGCAGCAGCCCATCGCTGCGTTCTGCCCTGAAAAGACAGAACCCTTCGAGGAAACTGCTGAGGTTGACTCGGACTGGGAAAGCCAGAGTGACAGGATAGTCAGCGTAAAGACCTGCAGAGTATTTGACGGCAAGCTTAATCTGAATGATTACCTGTCAGCAGCTGAGATAAAGGATTTCGAAGATGTTCCATTTGTATCCGTACGTGAATATCTGAGGCTTTTGTTTAAGGACAAGGTTTCATTCTGCATGGATAAGGAAAACGGCAGATTTCTTATCAATCACAACGGAATAGTTGTTGAGATAGGGCTGGATACCAGGGAAGTCAGCTGTGACGGCTGGGACTGGTTTTTCGGATTGGAATGCTTTGACGGTATGCCGATAGGCGTTATAGAATCGGAGGAAGAACTCATTTCAATGGGCTTGTCTCCTTATCAGGAGTTCACAATGTCAGAACCGGACACTTTAAGCTGGTCACTCAATTACGAGGGTCTGGATATCGTTGTACTTGATAATGATGTGCTGGTTCCTTTTAATGCCCTGCAGAATATATTTAACGCCGGCAGCAGCGTCGTTAATCAGCTGCTTTATAACGGGGATGATTTTTACAGCAATACTGCCGGTTCAGACAATGACATTATGCAGAAAGGCTTATCACCTTATGAGAAGGCAATTTACTCCGGACGTTTCAGCTTTATGGAAGAACCTACCGATGCCTATGCAAAGTATAATTATGCATGTCTGTGCATGTTCGTGGATCATGTATACGGGCACAAAGGAGAAAGAGGCATTGAGAGCCTGGATTCATACCTTACGAACTTAGGCCTGAATGATATCATGTCATCTCCAAGTGTTTCGTCATATCTGCCGCGGCTGATGTCACTGGTCAATAAGGTGTTTGATTCAGGGCATGACGGCTTAACGCTTACCAGCAGTGTGTTCGGCTATGCCCTGGCCAATCCGGACGAATTTGGAATTGTTTCTGAGCAGGAAGAGGCAGCAGGACAGGAAACAGCTGAAATTCCGGCAGAATCCGAAGAAGAGGAAGCAGTATCTTCGGAAACAGCTGATGAACAGCCCCTGTCCAAGGAGGATATGCTTCGGGAGTACCTGGGGGCGGATGCCCTGAAAATGGTCCTTGAAATGCGCCATATTGAGTCTCTCCGGCCGGAAGAATATTCCAAAGAGTCATTTGTGGCATTTGAGGGGGATACGGCATTCATATTCTTTACAAGCTTCAAGACAGATATGCAGCGTGATAACAGCTTCTATACAGAGCTTCCGGTATGGGATGAAGCCGATAAAAGCAATTTTGCATTATTCTATCTGGCGATGGAAGATATAAAGGCACATCCTGAAGTTAAGAATGTTGTTGTAGATCTTACATGCAACGGCGGCGGACATGGCAGCGCACTTCTCACAATCCTCGGATTCCTGTCACCTGACGGAGAAGTTCCATTCACATATCTCGATATGCGTGATGACAGCTACCATTCAGAATATTAAC
>JABUTA010000014.1 GCA_021443845.1 Parasporobacterium sp. | reverse complement strand
CCGTATGAGGGCCGTCAGGGCCTCATACTTATCCTTCTGCCATAGGGAGGCATCCGGCCTAAACGTAACAGCGAGCAACGTAAAATTTTAATTGAAAATTCACATCCATGGTATTGATAATTTCATTTGACTATTGGTAAAATTAACAATCGGCCAAAGTGATTTATATATTACAGAAAGGGCATTCATGGAGAAAGAAAGAAAAGGCTTGACCAAACGTACAAGAATAATACTTGTTGCTGTAATTGTTGTATCTGCTGCTGTTCTTGCAGTCAGTGTTTTTAAAATCCTTAATATTAATAAGGGATATAGTGATGCAAAACAGCATTATGATAATATTGAACAGCTTATTACCGGCAGTGTTTCAAATGATAACAGAAATTCCGGTTTTAACGGGCAATTTGATAATAAAACGGAATCGCCGGCTGCTTCTGAAATCACAGACAACACGGAATTAACTGCTGATGAACATGCAGATGACGGTACATGTATACCATCTGCTGCTGATATCACGGCAGGGAGCAACAAATCAGGATTAAATTTGCCTGTATATAATTATAGCAGTTCATATTCTTTGAACGGATTATGTTTTTATCCATCCTGGTTTAAACATGCATCAATTGCCTTTAATTTTCAGGCACTTAAGGACTTGTGCGATGATGCAGTGGGATATATCTATCAGAAAGGTACATTATCTTATCCTGTAGTTCAGGCTGAAGACAATAATAAATATCTTCGGAATTTTATTGACGGGTCTTATAATGTTGCCGGTACGCTTTTCCTTGATTATTTTTTCAAAGGAGGACTGGACAGTAATTATGCAATTATGTACGGACATAATATGGATGACGGGTCAATGTTTGGCACAATAACCTCATATAAGGATGAGGAGTATTGCAGGGAACATCCTTACTTTGAGATATATGTAGGGGATAGAAAGTATGCATACTATGTATATTCTTTCGGACAGGTAGCAGTGGATGATCAGTTGTTTATGTTCGGTGCTGATGAGGAGGATTTAGCCGATAATAAAGAATTTCTGCTGGAACAGTTAGATTATCTGAAGAGTCTGAGAAAATATGATCCGCTGTGCCCGATAAAAGCAACTGAAAATTCAAAACTGCTCATACTTTCTACATGTATAGATTATCCGAGGGATTATAACTATCGTTATGTTGTTGCCCTCCTGAGAGGAGAACCTCTGATGGAAAAGGAAAATACAGATTAAAATGGTAATGTCCAGAGCAGAGAAAATCAGCCATGTCTTCAGACAATTGCTGAATATATGGTCCTATGGTGCACTCCTGGCTGTTTTGCTTGTTATTCCGCTGTTTGTGGAGAATAACTATTTCAATATAGTGCAGGCTAAGGAACACTGCCTTCATTTTATAGTAATGATAATGGTTCCTTTGGGAATAATACTGGATGCCGTATACAGAATCGCAGCGAAAAACACAAAGTTCCGATTTAGAACAGTCGGGATTATAGCAGCAGGTTTTTCGGGAGTAATGCTGGTGTCATGCCTGCTTTCGGAAAATCCGAAAGCAGCATTTCTGGGGAATAACGGCTGGGGAATGGGAGCAATGTCCTGGCTGGGGCTGACAGTGATATGTCTTATAGCTTCAGAATACATGATCTTTAACCGAAAAATATATCTGCCGATAATGGGTGTGCATGCTGTGATAATTCTCATCGGAATTCTGCATTCGGCAGGGCTTGACGTGTTATACATGCATGAACGGATGTATGAGAGTCAGGTGTATGCATATATTTCAACAATAGGGCAGATGAACTGGTGGGTGGGATATCTGTGCCTTTTCGTTCCGGCAGTATTTGTATTTGTTCTTGATGCAGAGGATAAACCGACATTTTTATATTCTGGAGGGTTCTGGATTCTCTTATCGGCTGCAATGATCATATGCAGCAGTGACGGCTTATACCTGGGCCTTGGAATCGGTGCCTTCTTTCTGATTCCGTTTGCAGTCAAAAACGCTGTCAGATTAAGACGGGCAGGTATGCTCACAGCTCTGTTCGGAGCAGTGGAACTGCTGATATCTGTTCTGCCGTGCTTTGCAAAAATGATAAGCATGATAAATCCGGGTCTGGCAAGACAATTTACAAAACCATGGGTCGGAGCTGTAATGATTGCTCTGGGCACGGTGGTACACATTGCAGGACTGACAATATGGACGAAGGTGTCTCTGAGGATTAAAAGGATTTTTACGACAGTCCCGGAGGTACTGCTGGGTGCTGTGGCGGCAGGATATCTTATAACGGCAGTTTTATCATTCAGTGATAAATGGGGAACCAGAAGAGGACTTATCTGGAGAATGTCAATGGAACTGTTTGACAGCTTCTCACTGAAAGATAAGCTTATCGGTATAGGTCCTGAAATGCTGCGGGAACCATATACGGCCCTGTCTGATACCTTTGGAAAGACGGTGCTGGTATCCCATAGTGAACCGTTGCAGTACCTTCTTACGTCGGGTATTATCGGCACTTTGTTCTGGCTGGGAATATGGGCTGCTGTGATATATCACTACATTAAAAGCAGCAGAAAGAACTGCCGGCCATTCTTTGCGGCATTAATGGCATATATGGGTCAGTCTCTGGTAAACAGCGGAAACTGTCTTACCATTCCTTTATTTTTTGCAGTGTTAACATTTTTTATAATCTGCACAGATAAACAGTCAGGATGAATTGTTTAAAAAGTGAATTGTATTAAAAAAATCATTATGTTAGAATACCTCTGGTTTACTATGCGCTAAAATTAACAGGCACATTCATGTGCCTGCTTATCGTCAATATATTTTTGTGGAGAAGACTATGAATGAGCCCAAAGGCCTGAATAATAATATAAGTAAAAAACGCCGAAGAATGAGGGTACCGGCAGTGCTGGGGGCACTGGCATCGGGCATATTTCTGATAATCGTGCTCAGTGGATGTTCTGTAAAAGATATAACAGACCCTCTCAGAGATTACATGGAAAAAGAGGCATCGGTTGAAGAAGAAACAGCACCGGTGGCTTTTGAAAATACCCTGCTTTATGCACAGGTAAACGATTCTCAGGGAATTCCTCTTGTGAAGAGTAACGGTCAGCCGATGACAGTGCTGGTTGCTTACGAGACCGCAACAGGCGGTGAACCCAGGATCAATCCTTCCGGAATACTTGAGACCCATCCATTAGGTGAAGTGGCAACCTATACACAGGGTCTTCCGGTACTCCTTCCTGACGGTACATATGAAACATATGCCGGAGGCGAAGTGGCAACAGATATACTGGGAATACCTAAGGCAGACAAAAAAGGCGAGATTCTTACAAGAGCAGAGGGAGAAATCGTAACCTACGGCGAAGATGCAATAGTTTATGATGAAAACGGAGAAAAAGTTACATACTCCGGTGAACCTCTTACTTATTCTGCCGGTGAGGACATGTATGATACCGATGGCGAGAGAGTCACGTTTGCAGTAACAATCCTTAAAAATACTGCGGGCGAAGTAATATATGGCGATGACGGAAACCCCAGACTGGGGCATATAGAACTTGTTACAGATGTAAACGGAGATCCTGTTATAGCTGACAACGGAGAAGCGGCTACAAAGCAGCTTGATCCCCTGCCCCCTGAACAGATAGTTGAAATGCCTGTGTCACCCGGCAGCTATTATGTTAACAGCATAGCATCGGACTATGTATTTTTCAGCACTCCGGAGGTTAATGCTGCAGATATAGGTGTTGTGCCAGACCCGGATGCCCCTGAGAATGAGACCGTTCCGAACATTGATCCTGACCTGAAGGTGAACAATCTCCAGCTTGAAATACTGGGACGGAACCTTCCGTGTTATGATTTCAGATTCGATGCAGAGGGATATGCTTATATAGTGCTTCAGGGATCTGAAAAGGCACTTACCCTGGATGGAAAACTTAAGAACGGTACAAATATCATACTTAAGGATATCGTAAATATCCCCTACCCCCAGTATGAATACTGGGATGACCCGATATGTACTGTCGCTGATAATCAGAAATGGATAATTGAGCAGCTTGATGACGGTTCTTATATATTCCGGAGTTATGCAGATCGTGATTATGTTATGACAGTTGATGATCAGTTCGGGATTCAGTACGCCAACATAATGATGTGGAAATATGACGGCAGAAATCTTCAGAAGTTCAGAATGTCATCAGAAACACCGAGAATAGAAAAATATTTTGAGGAAGGAACATACTATATTTCCTCAGGTCTCAGTGACTGGATGCTGGTAAGTGTCGGTGACGACAACTATATGGACGGTTCAGAGATATATCTGTATTTCTCTGACGGAGGCAACGGCCAGCAGTTTTCAATAACATATGATGAATATGGCTTTGCAACTATTGCACATATTGATTCATCAAAAGTGCTTTCAGTAGATTATCAGGAAGCAGTAAACGGTCAGTCCATCAGTCAGTACGAGGCAGATGGGGGTGACTGGCAGAAATGGATCATTGCTCCTGCAGACGGAGGACTGTTCTATTTAAGAAGTGCACTTAATGTTTCAGAAGTAATGGATCTGGCAGGAGGTACAGCCCTTACAGGAAACAATATAAATCTTCACTGGAACAACAATACATATGCACAGTATTGGGGATTCTTCGATGAAGCACCTCCGTCACCGTATGAATACGAATATATGGATGATTATGCACAGAACTTCAGCAGTGAAACAGATTACCTGATACTGGTAAGCAGCTTTACGAATCATGTAGGTATTTATACGGGAGAAAAAGGCAACTGGAAGATCCTTCACTTCTGGGATTGTGTAACAGGCAAGCCATCTACACCTACGGTAAAGGGAGAATTTACGATTTATTACAGGGTTCCGTCCTTTGACGGAAATATGGACAGCCCGGAATGGTATACATGTTATTATGCGACAGGCTTCTATCCTGAGTATTTCTTCCACAGTATCATATACTATCAGGGAACGTGGAATATCATGGATGCTTCTATGGGATATAATCTGTCACACGGATGTGTAAGACTTTACACTGAGAATGCTGAGTGGATATATGAAAATATACCTAACGGCACAAAGGTTGTGTCATATTAAGTCCCTGATAAATGGAGGATTTGATGATTTTTAATGTTTTGCAGCTTCTTGAAAAGAATGCCTCAGCAAATTCGGAGAAGATCGCTCTTTCTGACGGAACCTCATCGGTAACGTACGGAATGTATCGTGAGCAGGCCAGGAGGATCGGCTCCTACATAATCAAAAATACATCACAGACCGGCAGCTGTTACGGCAGCCGGCCTGTTGCTGTCCTGATTGACAGGAATATTCTTTCGATCATCACATTTATGGGTGTGATTTACAGCGGTAATTTCTATGTTCCGGTTGATGCATCCATGCCCGAGGAAAGGATAAAGCTCATTTATCAGACCCTTGACCCTTTGATGGTCATTGATGCCAGGGGCCGGGAGTCTGTAATGGAAGGAGCAGAAGATGCCCTGTCTATCATAGAAAATACTGAGACAGACGACGGACTGCTTGATGCCGTGAGATCGGGACATATAGATACAGATCCGTTATACTGCATATTTACTTCAGGCTCCACCGGAGTCCCGAAGGGTGTAGCAGTGAGCCATAGGAGCGTGCTGGATCTTACGGAGGCATTTCATGACAGCTTCGGTTTTTCTGAGGATCTGGTATTCGGCAATCAGGCACCTTTTGATTTTGATGTTTCCGTTAAGGATATATATAATGCACTTTTCAATAATGCCCGTGTGGAGGTTATCCCAAAGAAGCTGTTTAAACTTCCGGGAACTCTGGTGGATTATATCCGTGAGAAACATATCAATACCCTGATATGGGCAGTATCGGCACTACGCATAGTAGCTGATTTTAAGACATTTGGTGCGTCTGCTCCCCCTGAGGAAATCAGGTATATAATGTTTTCCGGTGAGGTAATGCCGGTAAAGGCATTGAATTACTGGATGGACAATGTTCCGGGAGCGCGATATGTTAATCTGTATGGTCCGACAGAAATCACATGTAACTGTACATACTATGAAATCAAAAAGAGACATGAAGATGATGAAATGCTTCCTGTAGGAAAAGCCTTTAAAAATACAAGGGTTTTCCTGAGAGATGACCGAAATCAGATTATTTCAGTTAAGGATCAGGTGGGAGAAATATGTGTTTCCGGAACATGCCTTGCCCTGGGTTACTGGAATAATAAAGAAAGAACAGATGCGGCATTTCTGCCTGATCCGGTAATATCTGCCTATCCTTCAAGGATATATGCAACCGGTGACATGGGATATTATAATGCTGACGGGGATATAGTTTTTGCATCCAGAAAAGACTATCAGATAAAGCATATGGGACACCGCATAGAACTGGGTGAAGTAGAGACTGCCCTTAATGCAATTCCATTTGTAACGGTGTCATGCTGTATTTATGACAGTATAAACGAAAAAATAGTATGTTTTTATCAGGCTGAAAGTGAATGCCGGAAAGAAATAGTACTGGCACTCAGCAAAAAGCTGCCTAAATATATGTGGCCTAATGAGTACAGATTTTTCAATGAAATGCCGATGAATAAAAACGGAAAGATAGACAGGGTACTGCTGAAAAAACAGATAGGAGAGAAAAAGAGATAATGGACAGATTGTTAAAGATCATGAGTGAAGTAAGGCCTGATCTGGATTTTGAAATTGAGGATAAGCTTATTGATGATGATATTCTCGATTCATTTGATATCATCGCAATTGTAAGTGAAGTGAATTTTGAATTCGACATCGAGCTTAATGTTAATGACCTTAAACCTGAGAATTTCAATTCAGCTGAAGCATTATATGATCTTATCATTAAAGTACAGAACGGCTGATTAACGGGTGTATAGAATATGTCACTGGTTTCGATTCAATTTCTGCTGTTCCTGATCATACTGATAATAGTTTATTTTATCGTGCCGAAACGTTTGCAGTGGTGGGTTTTACTTGCTGCGAACGTTGTTTTCTATGCATTTTCGGGAGTATCGTATCTTGCATATATACTGATCACTTCTGCGGCTGCGTTTATTGCCGGTATGGCCCTGGAAAAAACATCATTGCAGGGTCAGCAGCTCGTGGCAGAGGCAGCAGACTCCGATCGGAAAAAATCAGTAAAGGCAGCAATAACTTCAAGAAAGAAGCTGATAGTCGCCGGTGCGGTAGTTATAAGCATGGGCATATGGGGGGTTCTGAAATATGCCAACTTCTTTATTGACAATATCAATTCCGTCGGGAGATTATTCGGAGGAGCAGGAAATCTGGAACCTGTTAATCTGATACTTCCCCTGGGAATATCATTTTACACATTCAATGCAGTGGGATATCTTATCGATATTTACAGGAACAAGTACCGGTGTGAGAGGAATTTTCTGAAATTTTTCACATATATTTCATTTTTTCCTCATATAATCGAAGGACCTTTCAGCAGATATGACAGGCTTTCTTCCAATCTTTTCAGCGGGCACAGGTTTTCTTTTGACAGATTGAGATACGGTGCCCTGAGGGTATGCTGGGGATATTTTGAAAAAACAATAATAGCCGATAAGGTTGGGGTGACGGTGGAAACCGTATTCAATAATTTCCGGGGATATTCAGGCCTGAATATTGCGTTTGCAATGGTAATGTACTGTATACAGCTGTATGCAGACTTCCAGGGATATATGGATATTGTATGCGGTATATGTGAAATACTGGGAATTGAACTGGACGAGAATTTCCGACAGCCGTATTTTGCCAGATCCATTGATGAATTCTGGCGAAGATGGCATCTGACGTTGGGAACCTGGTTTAAGGATTATATATTCTACCCTGTTTCCATGAGCAGGGCAGGGCAGAAAATGGGCCGGGCCGCACGTAAAAAATGGGGTGCCAAAATGGGCAAGCTGGTTCCCGGATATTTCGCAATGATATTTGTGTGGACTACTACCGGATTATGGCACGGTGCAAGCTGGACCTACGTAATATGGGGATGGCTGAATATGATAGCCATTTTAAGTACCATGCAGTTTCAGGATTCATATAATAAGGCCAAAGCCCGACTTGGAATAAAAACCGAAGGCTGGGCATGGCAGGGAATTCTGATAATTAAAACATTCTGCCTGGTATGCCTGTTCAGGTTTTTCTCGTACAGCGGGGATCTTTCTGCAGCTGTAAATATTATAGGTCATACATTTTCACATTTCTTTACAAATCTGCCAGGGAATCTGTCAGGACTGTTTGCGGGAATGGAATGGAAGAATATTATTGCAGCATGTGCCGGCATCCTTATGCTCTTTGTCTTAGATGTCATAAAGGAAAAGGGTAAGTGGCAGGAAGTACGGGAAAAATGTCCTTTAATAGTCAGAGATATAATATGGATAGTCCTCATTGTATCACTGATTCTGTTAGCAGGGAATCAGTCTGATCTTCAGGGCGGATTCATGTATGCAATATATTGAGAATTAACGGGAAATAAAGGTCAGCTGAAGCTTGGGTATCATGAACAGAGTAAAAGGCAAGAAAATAAAAATAATATTGTCTGCAGTTATTACTGCGGCAGTTATTGCAGCAGGTCTGCATATACTCGGTAATGTGCTTACTCCTCCGAATTTTAATATGCACATTGTCAACGATCTGAAGAAAGTTGATGCTTCAGGGGGCAAGATAGATATGATGTTTATCGGAGCATCCAGAATGTATCATTCTTTTATTCCGTCAGTATTTGAAGAGGAGCTGGGAATCGATACGGTTTTCAATTTTGGAGCAGCAAATGCAGCCTATTCCGGAACATATTATCAGCTGAAGGATATGGTTGAAAGATATAACCCCTCAAGAGTAATAATCGGTGTTACTATGGACGAGCTCACAGATGATGAGTGGCTGAGGGGTAAGCTGGTTATTTGGGACAGGTTAAGCACAGGTGGAAAGCTTCAGTACTTTTTCGGAGGTCTGTATGTTGAGGATTGGAAGTATACTTTATATGCATACCGTTTCAGGGAGGAAATAACGAATATTTCTTATAATCTTGAGGAAAAAGCAAGGCTTGAAGCAACAGATTATGCATCTGCTCCAACTGATGGTTTTTACTACGGCGGAAAAGGGTTTGTCACAAGTGATTACAAAATTCCCCAGGGCCATATTGAAATAAACGGCGGAAGAGAGTTTACAGTGGAAAGTATCAACTCACGTGCTGTGGAATATCTTGACCGGTGTATGGAATTATGCAGAAACAGGGGAATAGAAGTTATACTTGTTACTCCGCCTACATCAATGATGAGAATATATAACATGTCCGGATATCAGGAGGTCGTGGATTATTACACTGAATATGCAGAAAAAAACGGTGCGGTTTTTTATGATCTCAATCTGCTTAAGGACAGAGAAGAATTCCTGACTGACGAAGAAATGGTGGACTATAACCACGTGAATTCCAGAGGAGCAGAGATAATCAGTGATATCATGGTGCAGTTAATAAAGGCGCATGATGCCGGAGAAGACACATCAGTATTCTTCTATCCTGATGTGGACTCAATGAAGGCCGATGTAAAAAGAATTCCGGCTGTGGGATGCAGAACCATTGTGTGGGAGAAAAATGAAGGGCGGGAAGGTTACGAAAATGCCCTGGGAACCGCATATATTCAACTTATAAGCATGCACAATGATGATATTATACCTGAGTACTGTATAGAAATACTGCGTTCAGGCGAAAGTGAATATGAGAGCCTGACAGGATGGACCGGTGATGAAAACATCATTCTTGAGCTGCCTGCTGACGGAACCTTTACATTGAGGATTAGAGCCAGAGGAGGAATTCCGGGAGAACCAGAAGCGGTAGCTGAATTTTCAAGTGATACGGTGCGGAACGGATTTGATCTTTCAGAATATCAGGATCTCGAATCAATTGCAGCTGATAATGCTCTTTGCTGATGAAAAAAAAAAGAATTGTGGTATAATAAAGAGATAATCGTTTTTATAATGATTACATGTTGTTTTTTGAATATACTTGGTTCACTGAAAGGAGAAACAATGAAAGGTAGAACAGGCAGGACGATCAAACGGGTTTCAATATGCGTTATATGTCTGGCACTTATCAGCGTATTTGCAGTCGGTCCGGTATTCGCTGATCAGGAAATCACGGAAATCAATGCAGCTGAGTATACTGCAGATGAAGCTTATGTGTCTGCGGAGCAGGAGGATAATTCTGTTATAATACAGGATGATATTGTTGAAATCGGCATTCCGGAGATTTCAGAGGATACGGTAAATGCAGAGCTTCCGGATAAATCCGGTGAGAATGCGGAGGAAGCTGCCGGAGAATTATGTGAAGATGAAGTTACAACGGAAGAAACATCTTCAGATATTACTGAATCATGTGCACAGGATGATCCTGAATCAGAGGATACTGCTGAAGGCTCACTGACGGATGACGCAGACAGCAAGGATGCAGAGCTTGCAGGAGGAACCATTTCATTTATAACAGAGGGATCAGACATCTGGTACTGTGTTGACGGTGAAAAACAGACTGATTTTACAGGACTTGTTTCTTACAGTGGTGAACTCAGATACGTTAAGGAAGGAAAACTGGACAGCTCCTACACAGGTTTTTATTCTGATGCCGATTCAGACTGGTATGTGGAAGAGGGTGTTGTTGATACTTCTTATTCAGATAAGCTTGTGGACGGAACTGTAAACGATGTAACTGCCAAATGGCATGTGTATGGTGGAAAAGTTCTTTATACAATTGTACCGGTTCTTATAAGTGAGGGAACAAACTACTGGTATTGCGTAAATGGCCGGGCAGACCAGGATTTTACGGGCTTTTATGCTTATGACGATGATGAATGGTACGTACAGAACGGATTTATTGATACAGGGTTTGAACGCCTTGTTAAGGCCAAGAAAGATGGTGAAACAACCTGGTGGGCAATTAAAGGCGGCAAAATAAATTATGAAGAGTCACCGGTTCTGGCAGAAAACGATTATGGTCTCTGGTATTGTGTGAACGGAAAGCTCGACCGCAGTCTTACAGGATTTTACACAAACGGCGATGGTGAGTGGTACGTAAAGAAAGGTAAATTATATCCGACACTCACAGGGCTTGTTAAGGCCGAGAAAGACGGCGAAACAACCTGGTGGGCAATTAAGGACGGCAGAATAAATTACGAAGAATCTCCGGTTCTGGCAGAGAACGATTATGGTCTCTGGTATTGTGTGAATGGTAAGCTCGATCGCAGCCTTACAGGATTTTATACAAATGATGATGGTGACTGGTATGTAAAGAAAGGTAAATTGTATCCGACACTGACTGGACTTGTTAAAGCAGTAAAAGATGGCGAAAAAGCATGGTGGGTTATCAAAAACGGTAAAATTTACTATAATACCAAACCTATCCATATGGTGAATACTAATGGTACCTGGTACTGCATGAATGGAAAGGTTGATTTTGGCTATACAGGATTTTATTCAAACAGCAAAGGTGACTGGTATGTAAAAAAAGGTCAGTTACTGATGACATATTCAGGACTCCTGAAGGCAGTAAAGGATGGTGAAAAAGCCTGGTGGGTTATTAAAAATGGTAAAGTCTATTATAATACCACCCCGATACACCGGGTAAATGATTACGGCACCTGGTACTGCATGAATGGTAAAGTTGATACCGGCTATACGGGATTTTATTCAAACAGCAAAGGCGACTGGTATGTAAAAAAAGGTAAAATCAATATGACATTGACCGGTATTGTAGAATGCGATTTTGGCGATAAAACAGGCTCCTGGTATATCATGAACGGCAAAATCTACAGATACACGGGACTTTATACATATAAAGACGAAACCTGGTATGTGATTGACGGAAATATTGATGGAAAATATACCGGCAAATATACAGGTACATACAATGGCATATATGCTACCTGGGATATTGTTAACAGTAAGCTGGTGGATTCAGCCCGACGCATCATGGAGTTAAGAGCCCAGAGTTACTCAAGTGCTACAGACTGGCTCATTCTGGTTAACTGCGGAACAAACAGGACTGGCGTCTATAAACGTAATTATGAAACATCAGGCTGGGATGAGTATTTTTACTGGATGTGTACCACAGGTGCTCCGGGGAGTGAGACGGTATTGGGCGAGTACTCAATTAACGGTAACCGCGGATACAGTTTCGGAGAATATAACAATTATACCTGTTACTGGTACTCAAGCTTCTATGGACCGTATCTGTTCCATTCTACAAAGTATTATTGGGATACGATGATAGATGAGGATCCGAGGCTGGGTATGAATCTCTCAGGAGGATGTGTAAGATTGTATATCGATAATGCAAAGTGGATTTATGACAATATCCCAATCGGAACAAAAGTCGTAACTTACATCGAATATTAAACAGAGATGCTAAAAAGGTTTATCAGAGATTTAAAAAAATATCTTGCATATTCGGGGAAGGCTGCCAAGGCTCAGCTGAAGTCTGAGGTGGCAAGCTCATACCTGAATTGGATATGGTGGATTCTCGAACCGGTATGTTTCACATTTATTTATTATCTTGTCTTCGGTGTGTTATTTCACCTGAAGGAAGAATATATGATAGCATTTATTGTTATCGGTGTTTCTCTGTGGGATTTCTTCAACAGGATGATGAAAAACAGCGTACGTATTATCCGGGCTAATAAATCCATCATTTCCAAGGTCTATCTTCCAAAGTATATTCTGCTGGTGGTAAGGCTTGGCGTAAACGGGTTTAAGATGGCAATTACTTTTGTAATTGCCATCGCAGCAATGATCATACTTGGAGTTCCGGTTACGTGGCATGTATTTATGGCAGTACCGGTACTTATAGTGTTTATACTGTTTACATTCGGAATTTCCTGTCTGCTGCTTCACTTCGGAGTTTTTGTGGCAGATCTTCACAATATTGTAGATATAGTACTGAAAATGGTTTTTTATGTTACCGGCGTTTTCTACAGTATCGGAAGGAGAATCCCCGGCCCCGCCGGGAACTGGCTCATTAATGCAAATCCTGTTGCATACAGTATAAATGCCATGCGATCAGTTCTTCTTTATGGAAAGATGCCGAATCTTTTGGTGCTTCTGATTCATTTTGTCATTTCTCTGGGGCTTTGTATACTCGGCATATATATTATCTATAAGAATGAAAACGGTTATGTAAAATCTATCTAGGAGAGAAGCATTGGGAGAAATTGCATTAGAAGTAAAAGATCTGTATATTACTTACAATTGCATGAAAAACTACTCGATTAAAAAGAGCCTGCTCAGATTGAAAAAAGTTGAGAAGAACAGGATAGAAGCCGTTAAAGGAGTTTCTTTTTCTCTTGAAAAGGGAAAAATACTTGGTATTGTCGGGAAAAACGGCAGCGGTAAATCCACAATGCTTAAGTCGATTGCAGGAATTTTTGCACCGGACTCGGGCACAGTTGATCTTCATGGCAATACCATTTCATTAATGAGCATCGGTGTAGGATTCAGCAATGAACTGACAGGAAGAGAAAACATAGCATTATCAGGGATGCTGCTGGGATTTTCAGCAGAGCAGATAAAGGATAAGACAGAGGAAATTATCAGATTTTCTGAATTGGGGAAATTCATAGATATGCCTGTAAGGACGTATTCAAGCGGTATGCATTCAAAGCTGGCATTTTCTATTACGGCAATTCTTGAAACAGATATAATGCTCATCGATGAAGTACTGAGTGTAGGTGATGCAAAATTCAAAAAGAAGAGCCTTAACAAAATGAAGGAGCTGATTTCGGATACCAACAGAACTGTTGTTATAGTATCACATTCCATGGATACACTGAAGAAATTGTGCGACACCATTCTATGGATAAATGATGGTGAAATGATGATGTATGGTTCCATAGAAGATGTCCTTCCGAAATATGAAGAATTTATGAGCTGATTAATTTATACAGCATCGTTGTTGAACGCGGTGATTCTGCGAGTGATGGCGGTGCTGATGCTTTATCTGGGAGAATCTGGAATTGGATATTAAAGTGCTTATTGCTTCACATCGTGAATATAAAATGCCGTCTGACCCGATGTATGTACCTGTTTTTGTCGGGGCAGCGCTTCATGATGCAGATATAAAAGGATTTGAGCGTGATGACAGCGGCGATAATATTTCCCTTAAAAATCCTTACTATTGCGAACTGACCGCTTTATACTGGGGCTGGAAAAATCTTGACTGTGACTATATGGGACTGGTGCATTACAGGCGGCACTTCATGAAGGAACCCTGTCGTTTCTCCTGGGAAAAGATACTGGACAGGGAAGATGCTGAAAATATATTTCGTTCGGGAATTGATGTTATTCTTCCGGGGAAAAGGCATTATATTATAGAAACATTATACAGCCACTATAAACATTCCCACCATCCTGAGGATCTGCAGACTGCAGAATATGTTATCAGCCGGGATTTTCCGGAATATCGTGAGGATTTCCTGAATGTTATGAAAAGCCGCAGTGCCCATATGTTCAATATGTGCATTATGAAGAAAGAAATCCTTGACCAATACTGCAGATGGCTGTTTGAAGTACTGGAAAAGATTGAAGAACAGTTGGATATATCTTCATATTCAGACTTTGATAAAAGGGTATTCGGACGCATATCAGAGCTTCTTATGGACGTCTGGATTCGAAAAAACAAAATAAAATATGCAGAGTTGAGTGTCAGAAACACGGAAGGCGAGCATCTGGCATCAAAAGCGGCAAATGTCGTGAAAAGGAAACTTTTATACCGATGACAGCCGTTGGTCTGCCTCAAATGTATAATGTAGATTATGTACAGTAAACCATCAGGAAAATGGCTTAAACACCTGGACTTTTTAATATTTGACCTTATCATACTTACCGGAGCATATATTTTTTCATGCCTTCTGAGATATGACTTTAAGGTACCGTCGGTATGGGTTCCCCTGTTCACAAGAAGCGGGGTAGCCCTTTTAGTGCTGTATATTACAGTTGCAGCTGTCAGCAGGAATTATCATGATATTCTGCAGAGAAACAGATGGGCAGAAGCCGGAAGAGTTTTTACTCAGATACTGTTCACATTTGTTCTGTTCATTCTTTACCTTTACATTATAAAGGAAAATGATTTTTCACGAAGGATATATGCATATTCTGCAGGAATGTCTCTGATTGCCATATGGTGCTGGCGGGTAATATGGAAACGAATCATCAGGAACAGGCTGGTAAAGGATAATAATCTGCCGCAGCTCCTCATAATATCTGACAGGTATGCCGCAGCTGATATTGCGTACAGAATAAAGAAAAAGCAATATGATTATTTCAGGATAAAAGGCATCGTAACATTCGGCAATGACGAAAACGAAAAAGATTCACCTGATAAATCCGGAGGATTCTTTAATGATGATGAATTAATAATCAATCGGGGAGTGGAACCCGGGAGAGCAGGATCAGGCTCCACATTCGTAATTCCTGTCGTATGCAAGTCTGAAGATATAAAGGCCTATCTTCTGAGCGGTGTGGTGGATGAAGTATTCATCAGGGTTGATGATGATAAAACAGAAAAAGAAATAACAGATTACTGCCTTGAATTGGGAATAACAGTACATATAGCTTTGTCAGAAGTTAATATGAGACATACGAATATGTTTATAGGTAAGGTGGGAGGAAATACCGTACTTACAGCATCAAACAACGTTACTGCAGAGTGGAAACTGGCATTGAAGAGAGCTTTTGATATTCTTGGAGGACTTGCAGGATGTGTAGTTATGCTTATCATGTATCTGTATGTTGCTCCAAAAATCAGAAGGGCAGATCCGGGTCCTGTATTTTTCAAACAGGAGAGAATAGGCAAGAACGGAAGGCATTTCATGATATATAAATTCAGATCCATGTATCTGGACGCTGAAGCCAGAAAAGCCGAACTTATGGAAAAAAATGAAATGAAGGGTCATATGTTCAAAATGGAAAATGATCCGCGAATTCTTCCCGGAATAGGCGCAAGGATAAGAAAAAGCAGTATAGATGAGTGGCCCCAGTTTATTAATGTCCTCAAAGGGGACATGAGTCTTGTGGGTACAAGACCTCCTACGGTGGACGAGTATACACATTATGAACCTCATCACAAGGCAAGACTGAGCTTCAGACCCGGGATAACCGGTCTGTGGCAGGTAAGCGGCAGAAGTGAAATTACAGACTTCGAAGAAATAGTAAGACTTGATAACAGATATATCAGAGAATGGTCACTTGGACTGGATGCCGGAATTCTGGTAAAGACGGTGTATGTTGTGGCAAGTCATAAAGGTGCAGAATAACTGAAGGGGAAAGCAGATAATTCATGATTAAATCATTAAAGCTTAAGCTGAGTAAAGACAGATTTATGTTTGCTGAGCTGGTAAAGCGGGATTTTAAGACTAAATATAAGGGATCAATGCTGGGAATGCTGTGGAGTGTCATATCTCCGCTTATTACACTTCTTGTAATGAGTGTGATATTTTCCAGATTCTTTGGAAATAAAATCGAGCATTATACTATATATCTGTTCTGCGGTAATATCCTGTTCAGCTATTTTAATGATGCTACCAATTACGGAATGACCAGCCTTCTGTGGAATGCACATATTTTTACGAAGATTAATGTTCCCAAATACCTTTTTCTTTTTGCCAAAAACGTACAGGCCATGATAAATTTCGGTCTAACGTTATGTGTGTTTTTTATTTTCTGTGCAATAGACGGAGTACCGTTTACATGGAAGTATGTATTTCTGATATATCCGATATGCATGATGATACTGCTCAACCTTGGGATAGGTCTTATTCTTTCGGCACTTCATGTGTTTTTCAGGGATGTTGCTCATTTATGGCCTATATTTTCAATGCTGCTGATGTATGCTTCTGCCATATTCTATGATGTGCGGCAGTTTGAACCGGCATTTCAGAAACTGTTTCTGTGCAATCCGGTATATCAGAACATAAAGTATTTCAGGCTTATTGTTCTGGATGGAACCATTCCCAGTGTATGGTATCACCTTATGATGCTGGGAACCGTATTACTGTTTCTTGCTGTCGGCGGCATTATTTATTACAGATACAACTGGCGGTTCCTTTATTATGTATAAACGGAGAATTTATGAATACATTAGAACTGGACAATGTTTCAATCGTATACAGAGTAGGCGGTTTTAAAGATATAGGCCTGAAGGATTATGTTATCCAGAAAATAAAGGGGACCTATGACTGCAGAGATTTTTATGCTGACAGGAATATTTCATTTTCACTTCAGCTGGGAGATATGCTGGGAATAATAGGCTCAAATGGTGCAGGAAAATCAACCCTTCTCAAAGCCATATCGGGAATCATGCGGCCTTCTGAAGGAAAAATAAACATTAACGGCGTTGTAGTGGCACTTCTTGAACTTGGAACAGGTTTTGATGATGAACTGACAGTAAAGGAGAATACATTCCTCAGAGGAGCCCTTCTGGGATATACCAGAAAGTTTATGAACGAACGTTACAGGGATATCATAGATTTTGCAGAACTCGAGGATTTTGAGAACAGGCCTTTCAAATACCTCTCATCCGGAATGAAGAGCAGGCTGGCATTTTCAATAGCAAGCTTTGTACAGCCGGATATTCTTATACTGGATGAGGTTATGGCTGTAGGTGACGGGGGATTCAGAAGAAAAAGCGAAGACAAAACCCGGGAAATTATTGCAGGGGGTGCAACTACTATTCTTGTATCTCATGATCAGAATCAGATAAGAGAGATGTGTACCAAAATACTGTGGCTGGACAAGGGACATCAGGTGGCATTTACAGATGATGTTCAGGGTGCGGTAAATGATTACGAAGAATTCCTGGAATCGGGAAATATAGAAAAATATGCGGAAAAGTATGGCGGTAAAACCGGCGGACAGTACTGAATGATAAGGGGTCTGTATGAAAAAATCATACAGACCCCTTGAATATTTTTATTTTACCCTTTTAATAAACTGTCTTTTAATAAACAGTCTGATGGTATAAGGAATACCGTGATCCTTACAGCATCTGATTCCGCCTCGTGTTTTTCTGTTCAAAAAGTATATTTTCTTCAGGAGATGGTAACCGGTGGTATCGAATATTTCACCGTACTGGTTATTTTCCAGGATCCTGAAATGATAGTCGTTTTCGCACATCAGACGCTGATATTCTTCAGATGTCAGAGTGATGTCTTCCCCGCGGGGCACGTCCTTTAAGGATCTTATGATATCCTCATATGAACCTGCGGTATTATGTCCTTCTTCAGAAAGCAGCAGCTGTTTTACACCCTCGGACAGGCCTTTATCCGTAACGTAATATTCAGATACAAAAGGTCCGAACATATTTATGAAGCCTGTCAGAAGATCTTCTGTGAGCTTTTGACTGTTAACAACTTCGTAAGTAAAAAGAGTCTGGCTGTAACGGTTTTCAATATGCTCGATGCGGGCATAAGGTCTGTCAGGATCCAGCCCCTCTCTGACAGCAAGAACAAATATATCTATGTCATACCTTTCGTTCCGGATACGTTTTATCTGGGAAAGATGGCTTTCTGAAAGTGTCAGGTAGCGGTTATTAACATCATGCGGGAGGTAATAGTAAATAAGGATTCGGCCGCCCCGAGGCCTTTTCAGCAGAAGAGGAGACAGATAACGATAGTACATGGTACGGTACCATCCATTAGCCTTACTGTTGTCTATGATACTTCTGTTGATCCTATTATAAAGTGTACAGGCCATTTCCCGGATCTCCGTTTCCTGGGTGGGATATGCCGGATCAAGCAATGAACCGTTCAGATAATAAACGGCTCTTTCATATACCATCTGAAGGCATTCTTCGTTCAGATGAGGGAAACGTTCCACAACATCAAGATTATCCATCATTCTCCGTACAGGAAGAGTAAGGTCAGGTATCTTATTTGACGATGAATTGGGATTGGTGCGTCTGTAATAATAGTAAGGTCTGTCTGTCCAGCAGATTTTATCAGCAGAACACAAGGTCTCAAAGAAGAAGGGATTGTCAGTCCATCCGCCTCCCGGGAGCTCCATGAAGCGAATGTTCAATGCTCTGAGGAAACCGGTTCTGTACAGAGCACTCCATATAGAAGGATGCCCTTCAAGTATATGGGGACAGTCGTTAACTCTGAAAACGCTGCCGTTGGGAAGCATTTTATGTCTTTCACCGTTAGGAGCAGCGATAGGAGTCATTCCTTCATAATCGAAGTAATCGTAGTAGTTTCCCTTGACAACATCTGCAGTATCATTCTGAGTGAGCTTCATAAGATTCTCATACATATGGGAATCAATGAAATCATCACTTTCAACGATGCAGAAATATGTTCCCCGGGCAGCGTCAAGCCCAAGATTTACCTGATGACCATAGCTGCGCATATCGGAATTGATAACGGAAACCCTGTCGTCTGATGAAGCATATTCATGAAAGATTTCAAGAGTTCCGTCCGTGGAGCCCGCATCAATACACAGGAGCTCAAAGTCCCTGAATGTCTGGGCAAGTATGCTGTCCACGCATTGTCTTATGTAGTTTTCAGAATTAAGTGCCGGCAGCACTATCGTTAACTTCGGATTATTCATGTCTGTATTTTATTCCATTTGCATATTTACTGCAACCTGTGTTTCTGTATGAATGCATCGGTTCTGACGATGTTTACAGCTGTTCAACAGGGGGATTGAAGAAAAGACCTTTGAAAAAATTACGGACCACGACACCGATGCGCCTGAGTTTATTATCCGGTGCATTTCTGAGTATTTTGAAAATATTATACGCACATACCAGGATATAGTAGCCAAATCCCTTCAGACCGTACTGCCGGTACATATAATTTTCATTTCTGAATGCATAATTATAACGGGGAATCCTGTCTGCTGAATCGGTAGAGAGATCAGTGCCTGCATTATTGGCAGTATGATGGATTATTATGCTGTCCGTGACCGCATAGCAGGGCATGGAATATTTCAGTGCTATCCGTCGGGTGAATTCTATATCGTCACACCATATGAAGAACTCCCTGATGGGAAGTCCCACCCTTCTTATGACATCTGCAGGGAACAGAAGTGAGACAAAGGTAGCTGACTGTACAGGTATAAGTGAAGGACCGCCTTTTAAATCCTCATCAGTTATATGATGCTCCGCACGGTTTTTCGGCAGATGCAGTTTTCTCTGCCAGTTCATTCTGCATATGGAGCCGTCCGTCCATTTTACAATACTGGAAAGGAAGCCAAAATCTGTATTTTCAGCGGCTTTCATAAGCTTTTCAAGACAGTCGGATTCCGGAAAGGCATCATCATCCATGATCCAGACATATTTATAACCCATTTCACAGGCTGCCCGCATTCCGAAATTGAATCCTCCTGCCCCGCCGGAATTGAATCCGGTGTTTCTGTAGAACACCTTATGATCATCAGTGCTCAGATCTGAAGAAGCTGCCCAGTGCTCTGTGCCGTCAGTGCTGGCATTATCAACAATTAATATATCGCAGGGATATGTCTGGGTGTTAAGATGTGATATGCATTCCCGGAGCATTGCAAGCCTGTTATATGTAACTGCCACTGCAAGAATATCGTTCATATGTAAAACAACCTTTCATTTATGGTTATTCTTTCAGATTAATATATCACGGAAACAGGAAATATTAAAATGTTTTTGTGAAATATTAATGAAGTATTACAAAATAAGTGGAAAAATATTACGAAGTGTGGTATATATAATACAATTTTGTGCTCATAATAATTTGCGGAGCATTATATAAAGGAGTATTTATGAAACGAATTATTGTCTTCATCCTGGCGGCATCCATGGTAATGGGATTAAGCGTTACGGCTTTTGCTGATGAGCAGGCAGTCACGGAAGATTCTATATTGACGGAAACTGAAGCTCTTTCATATGAGGATCTGACTGAGCCTTCAGCAGAAGAGGATGTTTATACTCAGGAACATTATTTTGATGATGATGAAATATCAGATGATGTATTTCTTGAGACCGAGACGGAAGTATCGGATTATACAGAGACTGTGGAGTCAGCGGATGAAAATATCACAGCTGAGGAAACTGCAGCCGATGAGGCTCCTGCTGAAGAAGAAGCTGATGAGAATATATCAGAAGATATCGTAGAAAAGGAGACCTCCTGCGAGCAGGAGACCGAAACTGAAATACCGGAAACTTCTGATATTGAAGAAGAGGCAGAACTCCTGGATGAGTGCGAACATATCTGGGGCAGTGAAAAAATCATTAAATATCCCACAGAATATGATAATGGAGAAAAGGAATATACCTGCAAGCTGTGCAGCGAAAAAAAGATTGAAGAGATAAGTCCATCAGGAGTTAATAATGGATTCTCTGCCAT
>JABUTA010000149.1 GCA_021443845.1 Parasporobacterium sp. | reverse complement strand
CTTCTTCGCAGGCTTCTTCTGAAATATAATTACCAATAGTCACTAATAAATCTTCAACTTCTGATTTTGCGTCCCGTGTTAATGCGGTATCTCCACCCTCTGAACGCTGTACTTTCCGTCCGCTATCGTCATTACGCATAGTGTGATCTCCTGGTCAAAACGGCGTTTTCCGCAGCTTCCGGGATTGAGCCAGAGGATGCCGTCCTTTTCCTCCCGGAAATATTTATGTGAGTGCCCGAATACGATCACATCGGCATCAGTCAGTTCCTTTGGGATATCTTTTTTGTTGTGGACCACATAGAATCTGACACCTCCCAGTGTGAAGCTGATATTGTGGGGGATATCCTCAGCCCATTCTTTGTCATTGTTTCCCCTGACAATATACAGGGGAGCAAAAGATCTGAGGGTATCCATGATGTCCAGACGGTTGATATCTCCGCCATGGATGATTGCATCAGCCTCAGATAACAAATCCATGACCTCAGGCCTCAGAAGACCGTGGGTATCTGATAAAATAACTACTTTCATTGCCTTAAGACTGTCCATCCTGGTACTCTTCCCTCATCCTGGCACGTTTAGCGTAATAATAATTTTTGTCGAATTCTTCCTTATAGGCTTCAAAGCTTTCATCTATCAGACCGGAATAATACAACGCAGCTACGAGCTTCCTGCCGATGGCATCACCTATCCCGGGGATCCTGCAGTTCCAGAAATCTTCTTTCATGGTTTCCCTCAGGATACCTATGTTTCCGATACCGGCATTCATCAACAGTCTTGCATGCTGTGCAGTTATTCCTGACAATGCATCAGGACTTTTAAGCATCATTTCTGCCTGTACTGCCTTACCTTCCTTAATGAACTGCTTCCTGGCTTCTTCCGCAATGGAAAACATCTTCAGCACTCTTCCCTGATACCCCTCCTTTATCCAGAGGATCTTTCTTGGTTGCTTAAGATGCCTTAAGGCCGTACGGCTCAGATGTCCGCATCTGGCACCGGATATCCCGGTTATCTCACCGACTTCCCTGAATGTGAGCCCCTGTTCGAAGTGTAGCCTCAATATCTCCCGCTGATCGTCCTGCAGCTGTCCGATGGCAAACTCAAGCCCCATCATCTGGTCTTCCGTGGGTGACTTCAGATTAAGTTTCATGGCCCTGAACAGGTTCTGAGGGTAATCAGCCTTCTTTTCCGGTTTCTTCTTTTCCGGAGTTCCTCCAGCCTGCACTCCTATGACCTTCCTGATCTGTGATGCAGATGCATCAGGATACAGCTCCATGATATGCAGGGCGATACGTTTTCCCGATTCGACAGGTGGTTCATTATAAGCAGACCTTACATGGTCATATCCGAAGACATGCTCTGGAGTAGCATATACAGCTACAGACCAGCCGTATCCCTGTCCTTTCCTGTTCTTCTTCTGCCGGAAATCCCTTACGCACAGATACATGAGCATCTGAAGGTTAGTTACGGTGCTTTCAAATCCCTTCTCCCCTTCTTTTCCGAACCCTGCTTTCTGCCTGAGCTCATAAGAAAACAGCTCGTCATCTGAATTTTCTTCTGCAAACAGGTCCATTATCTTCTTCTGCCGTCTCGTTGCCTTTTCATCGTCCCAGAGGGAATCAAAGTCATATCCGTCCCTGCGGAAATTGGAGAAGTAAGGGATCCACTCCCGGGATATGAAGCCGGCCTTTCCGTCAAAGAATTTGCCATAGAGGGCCGCTCTCCTGCGGGCAATGACCGCCCTCCATTCCCAGGGATCGATTTCAGGATCTCCGGACCACCAGTGTTCCGGTATAGTCTGTTCCTCCAGTGAGAATCCCGGGATATCATTCCTGAAAAGCGGCAGGAATCCGGCTTCGTTAATATATTCAATTGCCTCATCCACAGTATGGATGCATTGTGGATCATCGGCAGCTACACCGTGCATGATCCATGTACCGTTCTCATTTCCCATGATACCTAATCGTCCCAGCCCCTGTTCTCTGTGCAGATCTCATCCAGCCATCCCTCATCATAAGAATTTCCGCAGTCCTTGTAAGGAATTATGACATTTTACAGAACAACACAACGTTTTAAGGCATCGGTATATGGTGTTACATTACCCATAAGGATATGTCGCCAGTTTACTTTTTCAAAATATATGCTCATAAATGCTGTCGTCCGGTTTCAAGTCCATAAAGCATTCTGTGATATCGGTATCATCCATGATCTGAAGGACTCTCGGCATGCCGACGGCAAGATCTTTTTTCTCAAAGTCCTCACGTGAAATCCAGTATACCGTGCCCTCTTCTGAACTTTTTAATGATCCTTCAAATTCCGATGTCCGGTACAGGAGTACGATCTGATGGGCACCATCCTGATACCAGTGATAAATACCTCGCAGGACCGGGTTCATTATGGTAAGACCTGTTTCTTCGTATACTTCGCGGATAATTGCTTTAGAAAATGTCTCACCCGGTTCCACATGGCCTCCCGGAAAGGTTGTGCCATTATAGTGTCCGCTGACCTTGTCCAATGCCAGCACATCACTGCCACGGCAGATCATGCACATATTCATCAGTCTGGTCTGCTCGGCGGGATGCCTGCTATTTTCTGCTTTTTGTGCCACGCTGCTGGCTTGATCTGCGAATTTATCCATATGTTCCATTTCAATCACCCATAACTATCCTGAGCTTTCCATCCTGGTCTATCCTGATCTGGGATTTCTTCAGATACTTCTCAACAAAACCCTTCTTTTCCTTTTCTGTCATCTCGACCCAGGAATTTCTTACGGCCTCATCCAGCAGGCTGTTCACGTTAAATGATACATTGTCGTCAAGATAGTTCTGGATATACCGTGCTACTGCATCTGTCTTCAGCCCGTAACTCATTCCGGTATAAAAGTCATCCAGATAGCAGTAGTGTATACCCTTTGATTCAAGGGCTTCCTTTATCCCTCTCCCTGATTTGGCATGTTCTATCATTACCATGAACTTTACGCCATCCAGTGCCTTTATCATCGCCCAGTAATCGCTGTCACTGGAAAGAAGGAGTACCGAATCTACCCTGTTCACATATACTTCCCTGGATGTCCGTACTGCCAGAGTCATATCCACCTGGGACTTGCTCTCAACAATCCTCTCAACGATTATATGCTCCAGGGGCAGTCCTGCCACAGAACTGAGTGCTCCCCAGTTGCTCTGCTCTCTCCTGTTTTCAGATTTTGAGTTTTCAGAAAGAATGTCCCAGCTTTCATTGGTGTAGTTGCTGTCAAATAAGAGGACAGAGCTTATCTTTTGCTTCTGTGCTTCTGATAATCCTGTCAGGAATGACATAAGTTTGACTGAATCTGAGTTCTCACAGTCAACTACCACTATCATTTTCTCGGAACTGTCGATGAAAGTATTTATGTTGTCGAGGTCATCATTTCCCACATCCCTGAGCAGTGACCTGTCATCTATCCGGTCCTGATTGATCTCATACAGTATGTCCACGAATTTTTCGTCGTTATGCAGTATGTTCCCGCGGTTCTCTGCCGGCCAGTTTATATAGCACTGGTAAGGGTACCTGTTCCTGTCAGAATTAAAGTACTCACCTTCAGCCTTTATGCCTTCAAGCTTTGTTCCGCCAGGCATGACGAACAGGCTTTTTATATATTCCCATTTGATCCATTCCGGAAAAATGTTCCGGCAGCCGGAAATCTTTGCTGTTATCTCTTTATTTACAGCAATTATATACTCATTCACATCAGGCTTTTTCAATATGATCCTGACGCCGTCTGATATGAGTTCCGATACTGCTTTTGAATCAACATAGTCTGGGATGGTATCGATGTTATGGAATCCGTTATAAAATTCGGATGCAACAGCAATATAATTATGCTCCAGGCCGTTACGGATAATACACAGGTTCCTTATGATACGTGCATTCTTATCTTTATTGAGCATATCAAACACGGACTGCTGCAGGTTTGCCATCGTGCCGGACTCAAACAGATCCTTTCTGACACCGATCAGATATCCGATGCGGGACACGATATTGAACTTTGGGTTTTTATAATTTTTCTGTTCATCCGGTATCATGACGGGACTTTCGGTAATACCTACCTGTTCCCATATAGCTTTTGGAATGTCCATAAATCCTCTTCTCTTATATGCTGTCTACGGCTTTAATTTGGAATCTTGGCTGCACTGAACACAATAAAATTTTATCCGTTCATATGTACAATAAAACTAACTTGGAGATTTTTATTCTATTTTCTTCTTGTTCTTAGCATTTATCAAACTGTCATGATACAGAACCGGAGATGCCATTCCTTTTTTTGTATAGTGCTTCGGAAGTCTTTTATTCACGAACAGCTTACGGATTTCTTCCGGTGCCTGATTTCCGCCAAACATGTACCTGTTAGGGAAGGCATCATCCGCATACCATTTTTCTACTGAAAATACATCTGCGATAACTCCATTGCGGGATGCCAGCACATATGGTATTTTTTCCACCCTTTTGAGGTTTACTTTCCAATACTTCCTGACGGTTTCATAAACACTGCCCCGCTGTTCCAGCCAGTAATCATTTATCTTTATGATGCAGTATTTCATTCCCTCAACATCTTCAAACTCTTCAAGGGACAGTTCCCGCTGAAGGACTTCCGCATTGTTTACACCGCGTTCTGATGAATGTCCCATCTGGATATTCGTCAATCCAGCATAACAGTCGATAAGTGCAGCCTCCACTTCAAAAGCTTCTTTTTCGGTGAGGCCATATCTCTGGATCACATGGATCACTTCAAGACCGGCATTCTTGATATCCCTGATCTGCTGGATCTTGGCAGAGACATCATCCTCTTCCTTATCAACATAGGTTTCTCCGTTGTAGTTCTTGAGGGCATCATTTACATGGGCAAACAGCCTGTTGCCCTTCCCTTTTCCGACATAAAAGGTCAGCCCGGTCCTGGGATCAATCAGGCGGTATACGTAATATTTAAGCTGCTCTATTACTTCCGGAGAAAACATGTATTTACCTTCCTTTAAGCCAAAGTAAAATTCAATGGAAATTCAGATATCACTTTGCACTGCAATTATGGTCTGTACTTTAAAGAATATCGTCCGGTCCTGATTCCTTTGAACATTCCCCAGTCATCTGCACCTGAGTATTCGTAATCAAGACTGACTGTACCCTTATTACTGTTATAATAAGTTGCCCACTGCTCTGCATGGGATTCAGCCGATGCGATCATTATTTCATACATGCTGTCATGATCTCCGCGTCCGTTAGTCATGGCATCAGATACAGCCGCCTGTAAGAACAATGATTCTATTTCACTCTCCATCAGTTCCTTAGTTGTAAATGAACCATCAAGCTTGTATCTGAGTTTGTCATTCATTTCTACATCGCATAAGGTGTCAATAATGTACCATTCTTCTCCGGTGAATTTGGTTCCCGGATCGTTCGGGTATCCGCCCCCGCCTATAAGTCTGTCGGTATGCTCCGAGATGGTCTCAGATTGGTAATTCTTAGCCCAGTCTGGGATTTCTATATCATCGGCCGTTAATGCGGTTATTTTATTGCTTTTTAATTTAAGTGGCTTCGGTCCGTCATTACTGGTATCTGCAGTTTCATCACTCGATTTATCAGATACATTTACCCACAAAGCAGGGCGTATACCGCATTTATATATATTTATTCCGGACACAGAAAATACTACGCCGTTTAAAGCAACAGTAGACAAATCTGAAAAACCATCTTCATCGATATGTCCTGAAGATCGTAACAGCCACATAGCTGTCATATTACCATCTTCATTTACTGATGCCGACGTTGTCATTACCCCCTGCCCTATTGCATATGGTGTAGGTAAAAGTACTGC
>JABUTA010000148.1 GCA_021443845.1 Parasporobacterium sp. | reverse complement strand
ATTACCGAAGAACTGATACAGGAGACTGGACTGTTGGGACCATGTGTACTGGACACCTGCAGAAAAGCTGATATTGTCTTTATAGGACTTCACGGTGAAAACGGAGAAGACGGAAAAATACAGGCGGTTTTTGATCAGGAGGGTATAAGATATACAGGTTCGGATTCCGAAAGCTCTGCAATAGCAATGAGCAAAGACCTTACAAAAAAGGCTGTGTCGCAATATATAAGAATGCCTGAGGGTGTTACTGCTGTAAAGAATGCTGACAATCAGAGGATTCCTGTTCCCTGTGTCATAAAACCCAGCAACGGAGGTTCTTCGGTTGGAGTTGTGCGTGTTAAGGATGATGCGGAATATGATAATGCCCTGAAAGAAGCTTTCATGTATGATGATGTGGTGCTGGTTGAGGAATTTGTAGAGGGAAGGGAGCTTACCCAGGCAGTTCTGGACGGAAAGGCTCTGCCTCCGGTGGAAATCATACCTGATAAGGACGAATGGTACGATTACAGCAATAAATACAACGGACTGACCAAAGAGGTATGTCCCGCTGAAATACCAGGGGAAGTACTTGCTGAAATGTCGGAAAAATCTGTAAGATTCGGAGAGATACTCGGACTGTCTGTATATTACAGAATTGATTATATACTTGATAAAGAGGGAAAACTCTACGCCCTGGAGGCAAATTCACTTCCGGGAATGACTGATACGTCCCTGGTTCCCCAGGAAGCGGCTGCAGCAGGTATCGGTTATCCTGAATTATGTGAAAAAATAATTGAAATATCCATGAAAAAATACGGAAAGTGAGATCCTGTATGAAGAATATTACATTAAAAACAATTCAGAACGTAACCGGGGGCAAACTCTGCAATGTAAAGAGCATTCCGTCAACGGAAGTGTCTGCTTTTATTTCAGACAGCAGAAAGATAATCGATAACAGTGTATTTCTCTGTATAAAAGGTGAGAAGGCCGACGGTCATTCTTTTGCACAGCAGGCTATCGATGACGGGGCACTTGCGGTTATCTGCGAAAAAGACCTTCCTGAGCTGACAGGGCCTTACATTCTGGTAGATTCCGTACTTAAGGCAACTCAGGCCATTGCGGGTTTTTACAGAAAATCCAAGGACATTAAAGTCGTTGGCATTACAGGAAGCGTGGGAAAAACAAGTACGAAGGAGTTTATTTCTGCCATACTTTCAAGAAAATATAAAGTCCATAAAACAAAAGGAAATTTCAACAATCAGTGGGGAGTTCCTTTTACCCTGTTCGGACTGGAGGATGTTCATGAGGCAGCAGTTCTTGAAATGGGAATCTCCGACATGGGGGAAATGGATGAACTCGCAGCCATGGTGCGTCCGGATATTGCCGTTATTACAAATATCGGTGAAAGTCATCTGGAATTTTTCAAAACAAGGGACGGTATCCTTAAGGCAAAGTCTGAAATCTTCAACTATATGACATCATCAGGGTCCATACTTCTGAACGGTGATGATGATAAACTTGCAGCAATTACAAATATCAAAGGTATCCGTCCTGTATTTTTCGGAACGGATCCCAGGTGCGGTATATGTGCGGCAAATGTTCAGGATAAAGGCCTTGAGGGCACTGAATTCGATATGATAATCCGTGAAGGCGGAGGCAAAATGTCTTTCCATGTGGAGCTTCCGGTTCCCGGCAGACAGAATATCTACAATGCGCTGGCAGCTGCAGGAGTCGGCATGAAGCTGGGACTGTCACTTACACAGATCAAGAATGCCCTTAAGGAGATGAAAGGGGCGGAAGGCCGCAGCAATGTTGTTTCAACTGATAAATTCACGATACTGGATGACTGTTATAATGCGGCACCTAAATCTGTGGAATCATCTGTGGATCTGCTGATGAAGATGCCCGGAAGAAAAGTTGCCATTCTCGGAGATATGCTGGAACTTGGCGAACACAGTGACAAGCTCCATTTCCGTACAGGAAAATATGCTGCAGAGTCAGGAGTTGATATGATAATATGCGTTGGTTCTTCCAGCGAAAAAACATATCTTGGAGCCAAAATAATAAAAGACGACAATGTTGAACTCTTTGACAGCACAAAGAGCTGTATAGCAGCACTTCCGAAGCTTCTTAAAAAAGGTGATTCAATACTTGTAAAGGCTTCAAATGCAATGAAATTTCCTGAAATAGTCGAAGCTGTAAAGAAAATGTAATGAAATACATAAAAAGAAAACCGGGAATACTGCCTGAATATGATTTAAGAAGCATTTGTCCTGTTGAGAAAATGCTTCTTTTTGATATTGAATCCACAGGACTTAAGAAAGAAACTACTCAGCTCTATCTTGTGGGGTGTGCTTTTTTTGAGGATGATGAATGGAATATCGTTCAGTGGCTTACATCTAACGCATCCGATGAGGAGACAGTACTGGGAGAGTTTCTTGAATTTGCTTCAGGATTTGATGTACTTGTTACGTTTAACGGTGAAGGGTTTGATATCCCGTATATAAAATATAAAGCTGAATACTACGGGATAAAAACAGACTTCGGAAGTAAAATCAGCCTGGATATTTACAAAAGAGCAAAAAGAGCCAGAAAATTCCTGAAGATGAGCAGTATGTCCCAGAAATCAACGGAACTGTTTCTGGGCATTGACAGGGATGACCTGATGGACGGCGGTAGGCTGATACCTGTATATTTTGATTACGAAAGATCAGGAGATGTGGATAAGGAAAGACTTCTGCTTCTGCATAACTATGATGATCTTCAGGGAATGCTGAAGATACTTCCCGTAATGGCATACACCGATTGTCTGGAAGGAGGATTTGATTTCAGGAAGGCAGAAGAAGTACAGGGATTTTTCGTTATGGAATTTGTAATGAACAGGCCCGTTCCGGTTTCAAGGGAATTTCAGTTTGGTCTTACAGGAGAAAATGAGACCGTATGCATAAGCATGGATGGAAAACTGCTTCAGATCAGCATCAGCATTCATTCCGGTATCGGAAAGCTCCCCCTTAATGATATCGAAAATTATTATTATCTGCCTGATGAGGACAGGGTGATACATAAAGATGTGGCTCAGTTCATACCGGGATCAAGAAGAAGGAAGGCCACAAGGCAGAACTGTCACATTAAGAAAGCCGGAAAATTTCTTCCGGGATTTAATTATACAGGTCTTCCGGCCTTTATAATTGACGGCGACAGAAAAAGGACTTATATGGATTATGACAGTTTTGTTTCCGCAGCCGTTAAAAAGGACTACATAGGATACGCATATGACATATTGTCATCTGTAACCTGTTGTTAATTGCTGTTTTATGATGTATAATAAACTGTTGTATTTTGGGGTTTCATGCTGCGTTTCCAACGCAGTTATATGCACGTTATTGCAGTAAAGGGGGCTGTAGTATTGAACATACTATTCTGTCTTACGCCGAAAAGTGAAGTGGATATTATTTATGATGATGCAAGTCTGTTCAAAGCAATGCAGATTTTTGAAAAGAATAATTATTATGTACTTCCTCTTATCAGCAAAAAAGGACGTTACGTGGGTACATTGACTACCAGTGATATTCTGGGATGTATTAAGGAGAATTTTGATCTTTCGGTGAAGGCATCTGCGGATTTTCCCGTAAGAAATGTCAAGAGGATCAGGGAATACAAAGCCGTCAACGGCGGTACCGCTACAATGGAGGATATTGTTCAGGTGGCCACAGATCAGAATTTTGTGCCGGTAGTTGATGACGATTTTAATTTTATAGGTATTATAACAAGAAAATCTCTGCTCAACTGGATGAGAGCCGAATATCATAAGACCCATCCGGATGAAGTTTAACGGTTTATTTAAGGAGGAAAATAAATGTCACAGAATGTATATGACATACTTGAAGAAAGAGGATTTATAGCCCAGTGCACACATCCTGAAGAACTTCGTGAATTACTCGGAAAGGAAAGCGTAAAATTCTACATAGGTTTTGATGCAACAGCGGATTCTCTGACTGCAGGTCATTTCCTTACCATAATGGCCATGATGCATATGCAGAAGGCGGGACATATTCCGGTAGCTTTAATGGGCGGCGGTACTACAATGGTCGGTGATCCCTCAGGCAAAAGCGATATGCGCAAGATGATGACCAAAGAGACCATAGATCATAATGTTGATTGCTTCAGAACTCAGATCAGCCGTTTTCTTGATACATCTGAAGGAAAGATGATATTTGAAAACAATGCCGACTGGCTTCTCAGCCTTAATTATGTAGAGTTCCTCAGGGAAGTAGGTGTACATTTTTCCGTAAACAGGATGCTTACTGCAGAATGCTATAAGCAGAGGATGGAAAAAGGCCTTACATTCTTTGAATTCAATTACATGATCATGCAGTCCTATGACTTCCTTAAGCTTAACCAGATGCACGGAGTATGCCTGGAGATGGGTGGAGATGACCAGTGGAGCAATATCATAGGCGGCGTTGAACTTATCAGAAGAAAGGAACAGAAGCCTGCGTATGGGCTCACATTCACACTTCTTACCACATCAGAAGGCATCAAAATGGGCAAGACCGTAAAGGGTGCCCTGTGGCTGGATCCTCTTAAGACATCTCCGTATGAATTCTACCAGTACTGGAGAAATATCGAGGATGTTAAGGTGGAAGAATGTCTCGGACTTCTTACATTCATGCCTATGGATGAAGTAAGAAG
>JABUTA010000147.1:5960-10647 GCA_021443845.1 Parasporobacterium sp. | reverse complement strand
AAGCCGAACAGCATGCCCTGGTATGATATTGTTATCATGCTGCTGGGATCGGCATCATTTTTCTATTATTGCTTCTCGTATAATACTCTGGCCAAGAAGCTCACCAGTGCTGCCAAGATGACCACATTCCTTACGATAGTAGGTATCGTGGGAATCCTGGTACTGATGGAACTGTGCAGACGGTGCGTAGGTATACCTATTCTTGTGGTAGCAGGCATACTGCTGATCTACACATTCATCAACATGGCCAGCACAGGACAGCCCATAATGAACGTTCTCAAGAGAATGATCCATACGCTGTTCTTCACCACAGGCGGTGTTATAGGAACACCGGTACAGGTATGTGCGAAATTCATAGCTGTATTTATCATCTTCGGTGCTTTCCTTGAAAGAACCGGTATTTCAAATTTCTTTATAGACTGTGCAAACTCACTTGTAGGCAGCGCATCAGGCGGTCCTGCAAAGGTAGCAGTAGTATCCTCCGCACTCTGCGGTATGGTATCAGGTTCATCTGTCGGTAATACTGTAACCACAGGTTCAGTAACCATCCCTATGATGAAGCGTACCGGATACAAGCCGGAATTTGCCGGCGCAGTAGAAGCAGCTGCTTCCACAGGCGGACAGATAATGCCTCCTATTATGGGTGCGGCAGCATTCCTTATGGCAGAATATATGGGCATACCTTACGGACAGGTGGCATTATATGCAATCCTTCCTGCCGTACTGTATTTCCTGGGAATATTTATCGCAGTTCATCTTGAAGCCAAAAAGCTGGGCCTGAAGGGCATCCCGAGGATAGAGCTTCCCAAGTGGAAGAACCTTATCAAGAGAATCTACCTGCTCCTGCCTCTGGTAATCCTGGTATGGCTGGTAGCTTCCAACATGAAGACCCTGGCTTATTCCGCATCGGTAGCCATCATAGTTGCTATCATCGTATCCATTCCCGATCAGCTTCTTGCAAGCATGAGGGAAAAGACAGGCGCCAAGGGCTTCTTCACAAAGTTCGGTGCCATGATCGGCAACTCTCTGGAAGCCGGCGGCAAGGGCTGTGTAACCGTAGTTGTAGCATGCTGTATGGCAGGTATCGTTGCGGGATGCATCACAGCAACAGGTCTTGCTTCCAAACTCATTACAGGCGTTATCTCTATCAGCCGTGCAATGCCTAATGAGATTCTGGCAGTGCTGGTAGCTCTGGTGCTTACCATGATATGCTGTATCATCCTGGGTATGGGCGTTCCTACCACGGCAAACTACTGTATCATGGCATCCACATGTGCACCTATCCTTATACAGCTGGGAATCAATCCCATCGCAGCACATTTCTTCGTATTCTACTTCGGTATCGTTGCGGATATCACCCCGCCGGTTGCCCTGGCGGCCTATGCGGGAGCGGCCATTGCCAAGTCGAACCCAATGAAGACAGGTGTAAATGCCACGAAGCTGGCCATAGCCGCTTTCATCGTACCATTTGTATTTGCTTTCAGCCCGTCACTGCTTCTTATGAATGAGGGAGTATTTTCGGCTATAGAGGTAGTAGTAACCTCTGTAATCGGTCTGTTTGCCATAGCAGCGGCCCTGAACGGTCATATAATTACTCATGTAACCTGGTGGCAGAGAATCCTCCTGGTAGCAGGCGGTCTTACACTTCTGTTCCCGGGACTGCTGTCTGATGCCATCGGTATCGTTCTTGTGGGACTGGTAATTGTTATCCAGGTGCTGACCTCCAGGAAGAATAAGCAGGCAGGGCAAGCAAATGCCTGAATTAAGTCATAGAGTAAGTACTTTTACTGATTCTGTTATCAGAAGAATGACCAGGATCAGCAACCAATACGGGGCGATAAACCTGTCCCAGGGCTTTCCGGATTTTGATCCTCCCAAGCCATTGCTGGAGGGGCTTCGCAAGACTGCAGATGAGGGACCTCATCAGTATTCCATCACCTTCGGCGCCAAAAATTTCAGAGATGCACTGGCCCGCAAGGCAGAGAAGACCCTCAAACGTGTCATTGATCCGGAAACTGAAATAGTAGTCACCTGCGGTTCCACTGAGGCCATGATGACTGCCATGATGACGGTATGCAATCCCGGCGATAAAGTGATGGTATTTTCTCCTTTTTATGAAAATTACGGGGCAGATGCCATTCTTTCCGGAGCAGAGCCCATATACATTCCTCTGGTTCCTCCTGAATATGATTTTGATCTGAAACTGATAGAAGAGGGATTCCGGCAGGGAGCGAAGGCCATTATCATATGCAACCCATCCAATCCCTGCGGAAAAGTATTTACCCGGGAAGAACTGGAGAACATCGGCAATCTGGCAATCAGGTATGATGCCTTCGTAATTACCGATGAAGTGTACGAGCACATGGTGTATGAGCCATATGTTCATACCAGCATGGCATCCCTGCCGGGGATGTTCGATCATACCATCACCTGCAATTCCCTTTCAAAGACGTACTCTATCACCGGGTGGCGTCTGGGGTATCTCATCGGACCGGAGTATGTAGTGGAGGCTGCCAGGAAAGTCCATGACTTTCTTACGGTAGGAGCGGCTGCACCCCTGCAGGAAGCAGCCACAGCAGGACTTCAGATGGGAGACGACTATTACAGGGAACTGCTGAGAATCTATACCGAAAAGCGAGAGCATTTCCTTACAGGACTGGATAAGATAGGCCTGAAGCATAATGTCCCCCAGGGCACATATTTTGTGATGGTGGATATACAGGAATTTCTTGACCGGCCTGAATTCTCAGGCTGGACGGACCTTCAGTTCTGCGAATGGATGATAAAGGAAATAGGTGTTGCAGCGGTGCCAGGCTCCAGCTTTTTCAGAGAGCCGGTAAATCATCTTATCAGACTGCATTTTGCAAGACAGACAGAGGTACTGGATGAGGCACTCAGGAGGCTGGCAAAGCTGAAGTAGGCAGAGTGAAGGCGCAGCAGGGAGTTCTGTACATGTAATACTGAGCTGAAACAGTTCTGCAGAACATAACAGCTTTTCATGCCGTCCGTTCTGCACACATATCAGAAAAAAAGAATCCGGCTTATGCTGTGAACAAAATCATAGCATAAGCCGGATTTTAATATGTTTAAAAATTCGCGTAAGTATCAGTCAGTAAAGTCTGTAAGTATGAGGAAAGGAATGCCGGCATCGCCGTTGCTTTCTCAACCTGCATGGTACTCCGGGATTGACATAAGCAGAAAAAGTGCATATAAGTGCAGACCGGGGACATGCTTACAGCCGGTCCTTCAGCAACCGGTACAGTGTAGGCTCCACATGGAATTCTTCCATGGCACTGTGGATTTCCGACAGGGCCCGGGTCTTCAGCTCCTGTGAGCTGCCGCTCTGTCTCTTTGCTGCCCGGATGAGTATGTTCTTCGGAGTATGGCTCAGATCAACGAACTCCATGAGCTGGGTCTTATATCCGAAGTATTCCAGAATATTTCCCCTGATGGCATCTGTAAGCAGAGCAGCGAAACGTTCCTGCACTATGCCGTAGCGGGTGAGTATCTGCAGATTATCAGAAGACATCTGCTTATTCAGCTCATGCTGGCAGCAGGGAACGGAGAATATCATTTTTGCATTCCAGTTGATGGCATTAAAGAGGGCATAATCAGTTGCCGTGTCGCAGGCATGGAGGGTTATGACCATGTCAACATCGAAGGGGCTTTTGTACCCGTTGATGTCACCCATTTCGAAATGCAGATTACTGTAGCCGTACTTTGCCGCGGCTTCATTGCATTTTCGGATAACGTCAGCCTTCAGATCCAGGCCGATGATGTGGGCGTCAATATTCCTGATCTCGGTCAGGTAATAATAAACTATAAAAGTCAGATAGGATTTGCCGCAGCCGAAATCGATGATGTTCAGTGATTGATAATCGTTTTTACTGATAACATCGTCGATGATCTCGATGAAACGGTTGATCTGTCTGTATTTATCATACATGGTCCGGACCACCTTGCCCTCGGCGGTAAATATTCCCATATCAACCAGGGGCGCAATGACCTGGCCTTCCGGCAGCAGATACTGCTTCTGCCGGTTGTGGGTATGCATTACGGGAACAGGCACCCCGGAAGAACGTGTCTGTTTGAAAAACAGCTTTCCTTTTTTTGTAATTGAAATGGTGGATTCCTTCTCATCAGCCCAGGCATAAAGCTCCAGGAAATTCCCTTCCATAAGGCTGATGCAGCGTCCGGCCACGGCCTCCCCGGAAACATTTTCATGAAACACCTGTTTATCGGTGAATTTTTCAATCTGATAGCCGTTATTGAGGCGGCTGATCCGGATACGTTTGTATCTGTTTGCAGGAGCGACAGCTTTGTCAGCAGATACAGCAGGAACAGGATTACCGGCAGCATCTGCATCTTCCGGAACGGGTGTGTATGAAACCCCCGCCGGAGCAGATTCTGAGGAGGAATATGATTCGGCAGTTGATGCAGCCGGCATGGATACTTTCACCGGTGCCGGCTTGCTGATGACAACTCTGGATACAGGTTCAGAGAATATGGTAAGTATGGCTTCACTTAATTCGGACATGAAAAACCTCAATTTAGAAATTTAAATAAAAACAAAAACTTTACACATAAAAATCCGGTTTGATACAGGCAAAATGTATCCGGGAAATTCTCTGTCAGTTTTCACATTTCAGCTTTTTAAGGAATGTCATTATGGAAGAAGAAATTTGGA
>JABUTA010000147.1:3688-5078 GCA_021443845.1 Parasporobacterium sp. | reverse complement strand
AGCTGGATGTTTCACTGTCCGGGGCTTCAGCCATTTTCAGTTTCCCACAGTTTGCTCCATTCCCGGCGCAGCTCAATGTTTTCTTTCTTCAGGGCTTCTATCTCCGCCCGGAGCTCCTTCTCACGCTGTTCGTACCGGTCCACCAGGGCTTCCGCAGCCTGGGTCAGGTTTATCATTTTTTCATGGAAAATCTGAAGAGTAGTGTTGATGTCGGGATAATGTTCCAGCCCGTATTCGCACATTGGTATGAAGAATTTCCTGGTTTCTCCGGAATACTCGTGAATCTTCCAGGCTGAACGGTTGTACAGGTCCTCTACATTGTGACATCTGTCGGAAAGCTTCACCAGCAGGGCCAGTTTGTCAGACTCGATGTTATGGAAAAATTCTCTTTCCTGCTCATCAGTGAAATCATAACGCTTGGAAACCAGCTTTACGATGTCATATACCCTCTTATCCAGGCCATAGACAGTGTACAACTCCCTTCCCCCATCCTGAAAATCCATATCCTCTATCATATCGTGGCAGAGTGCAGCGGCCAGCATTACATCCTCTTCGTCCTTGGAAACCGGTACATTCAGATCTGCCAGCATCTTGGCAACCCACAGGCAGTGTATTACGTATGGCAGCTTATAGACCTGGCCCTCCTTGGTAATGGTGGACTTGCGGTAGCTGCCGTTGTGCAGACCTATGGCCAGTCTGAGGGCAATGGAAGTATTTTCCAGCCTGTGCTCCAGCGCATAGAATTCCAGATATTCATATTCCTTCTGGATGATCCAGAATTCATCCTCGTTGTGGGCGAGGGCCTCCGGATCCATAGTGCTTAATTTCCCGTCGATATATCTTTTGTATCTGATACGTTCCTGCATAATTAAATGCTCCCTATCTGATTCATATTTATTAGATTTCTGAAATTTTCATTATACAGTCAATGCTGTATTTCTCAAATACTTTTTTTAAAACCGGATGTATTTTATATTACACACTGAAACTTATCGAATGGTGGTTTATCTGCCTTCTCTGAGGAGTGAGGAAAGTGAAACACCCACAGTGCCAGGATTTTCTCGAGGCATCGGGCGGTAGAGGATGGGCATGAGAAAAAAGTACTCCTGCGGTAATTAAGTGCTGGCGAGCCTTAGTGTGGCAAGAATGGTGTGAGAAAAATAGCCTGCTGCGGTAGTTGGCTTTTCAACAGATATTGGAGAGACAAGAAAACGGGCTCGCTACGGGAATTTTGAAACAGCATTTTTTATTTTTTGAAGAAAATGACCGAGCTGCGGATGTTTTCAACATGTCAAACAGGGTGGAAACATCCGCAGCTCCCCTTTTTTCTCATAGATGTAACTCAGAAAAGTCCGTGGGAGGGGTATTTTCTAGAAAATTGAAAATGAAA
>JABUTA010000147.1:0-2890 GCA_021443845.1 Parasporobacterium sp. | reverse complement strand
GGCACCAAAAACGGCACCACCACAGCCGGCGACAGCGTCGTCTCAGCCCCGGCCGGTACCAACGCCCCGGCCGTTGCAACAGCAATTACTCCGGCCGGCACACAGACCGGCACCATCGCCGCAGCCGATGCAACAGCAACAGCCCCGGCCGGTACCAACGCCCCGGCCGTTGCAACAGCAATTACTCCGGCCGACACCCAGACCGCCGACACCCAGACCGCCGGCACCAAAAACGGCACCACCACAGCCGGCGACAGCGTCGTCTCAGCCCCATCCGGCACCACTGCCCCAGCCGCTTCAACAGCAACAGCCACGGCCGGCACCACCTCTGTCTCTGCCGACCAGGTATCGGCCGCCACTACGGCCCCCTACACCAAGACCATCGCCGTCACCTTCACGGACTTCGACGGAGATTCCTGCATCATCCGGGATTTCCTCCTGGGAAGCGACAAGGATATAGAACTGTATCTGCATCATAAGGACAACTTTGCCTATATAATGCTTATCATCATAGCATTCCTCATAGTGATAACCCTGTTTGCCTGTCTGATGCTCACCATAAAGAGAATCCCCAACATGCCGCTGAATGCACTGTTGTTCTTCCTGTGCAACAGTTTTATATGGGTACTGACCAATTTCCAATCAGTGTGTCTGCTGCCCATACATCCGGAGGTAGTATTTTTTATCAGATATTCCACATACATGATGCTGCCCACAGCCATCAGCTCATTTGCATTCCACATCCTGACTGACAAAAAGAAAAAGTTCATGCGGGTAATGAATCATATCACCCTGGCATCGGCAGCAATGCAGATGATCCTGTATTTTACAGGCACCATGACCATGTATGACATGCAGCATGCCACGGACATCCTTATAGGAGTCACCATGACATGGGCATGCATGCTGCAGATAGTATCATACCTCAAACATCGTACACGCAACGGGATGATCCTCAGCTGGATACTGGTGGCAACGGAAGCCACCATGATAGTATGCTTCATAGCATATGCAAAATCCGGCGGATTCGAATACATCAATGAATTCACGGCGGGAATACTGATAGTGACGGTTCTGGCTGTAATAGTATTCGGCAATACCGTATCAGAGCGGTTTCTGGACAACAAGAAAACAGAAACAGAAGTATCCATATATAAGAAACTGTCCGTCACCGATGCACTGACAGGCCTGTGGAACAGAAGAGAATTCGACAGCGACATGGAGGATATCCAGTCAGAGACCATTACGGAAGCACTGCTGTTTGTATTTGACCTTAACGATCTGAAGGAGATCAACGACACATTGGGCCACGGCACCGGAGATGAGGTCATCATAGCAGCAGGAAAATGCATCAGAAAAGCATTTGGTGCAGAGGGCAAATGCTACCGCACCGGTGGAGATGAATTCGCTGCCATCATCAAGGATCCCATGCAGACAGCCGATTTTTACTCCGTAAAAGTGAAGGCAGTAATGGCGGAAATGCAGCTGGCAGGCCAGGCAAGGCTCTCCATAGCAGTAGGATATTCCTACCTGTTCAATAAGATAGGCCTGAAGAGAAGAAACACCCTGTGGCTCAGCATAGCAGACAGAGCCATGTACAGCGACAAGCTGAGGATGAAGATGATACCGAAAAAGCCGGAAGATGTTATGGACGAGTTTGGCCCATACATCATCAAATCTCTGGATGCAGCCCTGGACAAAGGCGACATCCAGATGTGGATACAGCCCCAGTATGACTATTTTACCGGCGAAATGGTGGGCGGCGAGGCCCTGTGCCGCTGGAACAGCGACCTGCTTGGATGGATCAGCCCGGCAGAATTCATCCCTGTACTGGAACGTACAGGTCTCATAAAGAAGCTGGACCGTTTCATGTGGACAGAGACCTGCAGCTATATGCATGAGCACAGGCGGAAATTTGGCGGGGACACCATACCTCTGGCAGTAAACGTATCAAGAGTAGATATAGCAGACGGGGATACCATAGACATTCTGGAAGGTCTGCTGGAAAAATATGAACTGACACCGGCAGATCTGAAGATAGAGATCACGGAAAGCGCATATGTAGAGAAGCCGGACGTCATGATGGATTTCGTAAACAAGCTTCATGAAAAAGGCTTCCTGGTAATAATGGACGACTTCGGAAGCGGATTCTCGTCCCTCAGCACATTGAAGGAAGTACCGATAGATGTGATCAAGCTGGGTATGGAATTCCTGACAGGAGAAGACTCCCATCACAGAGGCTCCCGCATATTGGGAGGAGTTATCCGAATGGCGGGAGAACTGGGAATACCTGTCATCGCCGAGGGCGTGGAGACATATGAACAGGCCAGGTTCCTGGGAAATCTGGGATGCTCCACCATGCAGGGATACTATTTCGCCAGACCTCTGCCAAAGGAGGAATTTTCCGGATTGCTGGCAGAAGAGCATGAAGTTCCGGGCTCCACCCGTTCCGAGCTTCATTATACAGGTCCGATGGAGGATATCAATAATCCGAACGTTATCAGCATAGTCCTGTCCGAATACTATCTGGACGGGGATATGTATATCACCAAGGTAGACGAGAACTTCACAAAGCTGACAGGATATACCCCGGCCGACATAGCAGGTAAGAAGATCAACCAGATGGAGCTGATTCCGGAAACGGACAGAGTGTTCTACCTGAGGCTGGTTAACGACATGCTGACCAAATATACCAACATCAACCTGAGCCATCATATCCTGCGGAAGGACGGAACATCCTTCGATGTATATTGCGAAGGAGTGCAGTATCTGGACAATATTACCGGTGAAATAAGGTCCAGAATAAGGCTTAGAACCACCAAAGATAATTTTATCGGGGGGGGCAGCAGCAGAATAAATAATACGTAAATATATGTTATTTTGTATATTT
>JABUTA010000146.1 GCA_021443845.1 Parasporobacterium sp. | reverse complement strand
GAGAATAATGTAAACCTTGGAAAACTCAGTTCATTTGGCGGAAATGCAGGACTTTACGCAGCAGCTTGCGGCGCCGTTCTTTATACAGATGTATCAAGCGATAACAGTGCAGCTGCAAGCGGAACTATTAAGTCTCTTAACAAGGGCAGTCTCTATATAAATGCCGACCAGGTTGTCCGTACAACCAACGATGGCAATTTCGTTGCTGTTGTTCCGTCAGTAGCTGTTGGCGGAGCAGTAGGAGCACCGGTTGCAATTCTTTATGTGAACGCATCTAATGCAGCTTCTTCTACAGGAACAGTTAAGGATGTTGCTGATATTAATATAACTTCAGATACTAAGATGGAATTAAGCCCTGAAGCAGTTGGATTTGTAGTTGGATTTGCAGGCGGCGCAGGCGTTGCGGTTGTTAAGGCAGATGTAACCGTAAACAATACAGCTTTCCTTTCAGGTAATGCGACAGCTTCAGGTGATGTAAATATAACAGCTGAACGAAGAATCGTTCTCAAGGTCATTAATACAGCTTTAGCCGGCGGTATATTTGCCGGAGTAGACGGAAGTATTTCAAGATTATATCTTAAGGGCAAGAGCTGTGCATTTATCGGAAATGCCAAGGTTGCAGCCGATACCGTGAGAGTGGTTTCCCGTGACTTTATTTATGGCGAAATCCTTTCAAGAGGCGCTCATGCTGCTGCAGGACTTGCTATCGGCATTACATCCATGGATATGGATGTATCTACTGAGACAGAAAGTTTTGTAGACGGTGCGGATATTACGGCAGATAATCTCTACGTTCTTGCACTGTTTAACCGTAATGATGACGGCACAGATGCCGCATTTGAGTCAGACGGTAAGACCGTTAAGTATGGATTTGTATCAAACGGAAGTTCTTCAGGCGGCGGAATTCTTGCCGGAGGAATAGGCCTTTATAATGTTGTTAAAATCAACCCTTCAGTGAAGGCATATGCAGCTAATACTGTTGGAAAGAATGCGGTTCTTGATATTAAGAATTCTACCGTATTCAAGGCTGTGCGCGGTCTTATCCTGGATGTAAGCAATGATAATATAGATGTATCCCTCGGTGTAAGTGCCGGTGATGTTCATTACTTTATCGACGTACTCGGTACAGTTCAGGCATCTGCATCAGCCGATGGATTAACCGTCAAAACAAAAGACCTTTATATAATTGCAGGCAATAAGGAGAAAGTAACTCCGAAGGCTAAAGGAAATAACTATGCAGGCGTTGCGGCCGGCATGGGCCAGTATCCTCACTTTACAACCGATACTCACATACTTGCTGAGTCAGGAAGTACTGTAAATGCATCAGGTGATGTATTTATAAGTGCAGCCAATGAAGCGGATTATAATGTAAAGAATGAAGGCTCTACTGCTGCAGCTGTTGCAGCTCCGTCATTTACAACAACAACCATTGATCTTAAGAATGATACGGAAGTAGTTCTTAAGGGTGTGATAAATGCGAAGAACTTAGATGCAGAGGCAGTTAATAACGTAAAGAATATCGCATATTCAGCGGCAACTGCTTATGCTGCAGTCGCAGCAGTATCAACAGTAAAAGAAACAACCAATGCTAAGCTTGGCACCCTTGTTAAAATATTAGGAGCCAAGATTACCACTGATAATTATATGCTTGCACTTGCTAAGAGCGATCATAAATTTGATTCTGTTGATACCGGAAAAATAGGATCACTTTTACTTGCTTTCGGAACCATGAAGGTTTACCACGATATTACAGATAATGTAAATATCGTTATTGACGGCGCCGAACTGAAGTCTGCAAATGGCAAAGTAGAACTTTATACACAGGCATTTACAGATGATAAGCTTAAATCAGAGGCAGGCCAGGGCGGACTTTACTCCAACGTTGAGTATGTTGCCGATGGTAAGATTACACAGAACTCTCATGTGGAATTTGCCGGAACAGGTTCTAAAATTGAGGCTAAAGGCGATGTTGCCATAACAACCAGAACAGATACAAAGGGCGTTGCAGAGTCTGTTATTGATGCTTCTGTTTCCGTACTTGATACAATTAATGTTATTGCCAAGATGAACATGGCTATCGACAGTGCTGTAATCATGTGTGATAAAACATCCATAACTTCTAAATCCGGCGATGTTTATATCAGTGCGATTGTTGATAAGATTTATGCCAATACCAATTCGGACGGCAAGACATATTCTCTGATTCACCTTACATTGAATCCGGTTTCAGAGATTGATATTAAGGTCGACGCAAGAGTAGTAGGTCAGAACCTGGCAAATGTAACCTTAGCAGCTTTAGACGGAAAACTGAATATAACAGCAAGCCTGCCGGTAGACAGCAAGCTCCATGTTGTTACGGAAGCATTCGGAAAACAGACAGGTGCATCAGGAAGTATTGTTTCTACTTCCAAGAATAATGTTAAGGCTCATGCAACTGTAAACTTTACCGGAACCGGTTCTGTATTCCAGGGCATATATGTATATATCACTGCTTCTTCACCTCTTGAGGCTCAGACCGAATATGAGAAAAAGGCTGATTATGAAGCATATACCGCAACAGAATTGGTAAAACAGGTAGTTAAAAAGACTGTTCAGGTTGTTGACGTAGTTGTTGAAAAGGTAAGCTCATGGCTGCCATGGCCTCTGGACCATGTTGTTAAATGGGTTACTAAGACTATAGTCAGAACAGTTGAGATTGCGGAAGAAGTACTTGTTGAAAAAACTTTAGACAGCAAGACAAAAGCAGAAAAAACAGGAACATACTACAGTGATATTACCAAGAACCATGTTACCCTTTACGGAACTATTATTTATGGTTCCAATACTTTTGATGACATCGTAGTAGAAACAGACGGAACCATTTCCGATAAGGCTCCGGTTAAGTGGCATAAAGATGAAGCTAATAAGACTGTTTACATTGATTCATATGATGGAAAACTTAAGGGTCAGCTTATTATTACTGCACAGGACGGTACCATCGATGGTGAAGTAACTGTTCATATTCAGAATATGGTTGAAAATGTAACCATTACCAATAAATCGGATTACACTCTGAATATTGTAGACTTTGATATTTACCTCCATAACAATGATTCGGTAAAAGATTATCAGTTGATATGCTCCGATCATTCAAACTTCATCACTCATGATGATACAACCAATAAGATCGCTTCTAAACTGTTTATTTTTAACGAGAAAGGAACAGACCTTTATTTCTCAGGTGATTTAGAGGCCTTCCTTTCGGATGTAATAATTGAATGGATCAATGAAGCAGGTAATATGTATATTACAGCTGATGCACTGCTTCGTCTTGGATCATTATATGTTACCGGTGTTAATAAAATCGGAAGCAAGTCAGATATTGCGGCAGTTCAGATGTTTACATCTGAAAGAACTACAGATGACGGCGTATTATATACACATTATCCTAATGTGGAAATCGCAGCTGAAGATGATGTGAACATGGCTATTACTTTAAATAAGTACATTCAGACAACTGCCGAAGATAAAGCCAAGGTTATTGAAGAATGTAAAGACGTTAAGAGCCTTTTCGCAGATTTCATTTATTCCGAAAATGGAAATGTAAATCTTGTATTCAATCCGGTTAATCTGGTTCTCGGACTTGATAAATCCGAAGGCGGCACTGAGACAGGTTCTCTTAAGGTAACTGTCATTGACGATGTTAATGTAGTATTTACATTGGTTGAATCTGTATATGAATATGTAATTTATGCACGCTACGAAGATAATGAAATCAAGTATTATCTGGATAGTAACTGCACTAAAGAGTATAGCGGTGAATACAAGCAGCATACAGTTCTTTATATGCTGGTAGATGACTCGGAATATAATGACAACGAGAAATACTATTATGATGCGCTTCTTACACAGAAAGTAAATGAAAGCGTTAGTCCTCAGATTAAAGATCTGGATGAAGCCGAGCAGTACCTGAAAAAAGGTAATGACGAAACCGGTTATACATATGAGCTTTATATTCAGGTTGAAGATGGCTCAGAAGAAGACAAGGATGAGAGTATTGTAAACAAGTTTAAGATTTTAGACGATCCTGAAGCGGAATATGATGACGAGTATTTCATCATATACATTTACGATTCTGAGACTAAGACCTACAGAGAAATCGGAGACGATGAGGAAATCGTATTTGGTATAGCCAATAAGGATGAAACGGGAAAAATCACCGCTGTAAATGAAATCGGCGATGATCTGGAATATGTTGTTTATGACTATGCATATGTATGTACCGATAAGGAAGGCAATCCTTACGATTTCTCAAAATATGAATTCTACTATATAAGCTGCGTCGGAGATAATGAATATACAGTAACAGGATATGAGTATGTTATTGTTCCGGGCGGTTCCAGCAGAATTGAAGAAGTTTATGGAATCAGCGGCACATACAGTATCGGAAGCATTAACGCCGGAGGAGATGTTAATGTTTCTGCAGCCGGCAGAGTGGAAAGAAAAGACGAAGAAGGCAAGATTCTTGAAGAATCTACCAAGACTACTATTGAAATTGCAGGAAGTGTTTACAGCACTAAGGATGAAGCTGTTTATACAGTAATGGCATTCAATAATGCCGATGTTGTATTTGCCGAGTCTTACGGAAAGTATGAAATCTGGATCGGCTCCGAAGATGCGACCGTTAATATTGTAGCTGACAGCATTTCTTCAAAGA
>JABUTA010000145.1 GCA_021443845.1 Parasporobacterium sp. | reverse complement strand
AAAGTGTTAATATTAAAATACAAAAATAAATGTCAGGAGGTCATTTTAGTATGGCAAAAAAAGATAAATCAAAAGACCTGCGCATTATTGCTGTCGGTGCTTTATCGGTGATAATCAGCCTTAACTGCTGCACTGTACCTTTTATGATAACAGAAACCGCATTCGCTCAGGACGCTGTCACATCTGATCTGGAAGAAACAATTCCTGCCGAACAGGGTGAATCCGCCGGAGAATCCTCAGGTGATACAACAGGCGAGTCCACAGGTGATGCCGCAGGTGAATCCTCAGGTGAATCCTCAGGTGATGCTATGGACAGAGTGTTTTCTTTCGATATGAATGCATATGATTATACCGGGGAAAATAACGGCGTGCTGACTGCAGACGGACAGGAAATCATTTCCGACGGGGAAACTGTTTCTTCAGAAGAACCAAATGTAAATGCACTTCTGGCAAAAAATGACGGAACACTTGTTTTTACCAACGGAACAGTATACAAGAGCGGTGATAACGATGACGGTGATTCCACAAATTTCTACGGAATCAATTCTATTTCCCTTACTGTTGGTGAAAATTCACGTTCTTATATTTCAGACAGTACTCTCAATGCATCTTCTGCAGGTTCCAACGGCATTTTCTCAACCGACAAGGCAATATCATGCGTAAAAAATGTCACCATTGATACTACCGGAGCAGGATGCCACGGGCTTGATGCAACATACGCAGGTACTATCCTTGCAGATGGTGTCAACATCGTCACCCACGGAAGCAGAAGCGCTGTACTTGCTACAGACCGGGGCGGCGGCAATTTATCCGTTACCAATTCCACCGTCGCCACCGAAGGAGACGCATCACCTATATTCTATTCTACAGGCAATATCCAGGTTGACCATGTAACCGGTTCTTCTGTAAACAGCCAGATCGCGGTTATTGACGGAAAGAATACCATACTCATGTGGAACAGTGAGTTTATAAGTTCGTATGCACCGGAAAGCGGCTTCGGTATGGCCAACGGCATTCAGCTTTATTATTCTGTATCCGGAGACTCTGAAACATCTACAGGTGAAGGCTCCAGATTCCAGGCTGTTAATACGACCCTTTCAAGTGCCATCAAATCCGGAGCAATGTTTTATGTGAACAAGACAGCCGGCAGCATACTGCTGTCCTGCTCCAATATCAGCTTTGACACAGAAGCTGCCGCCCTTCTCCTGGTAGCCGGCGGTACTGCAGGCTCCCTCGGGGCTTCCAGCGGGGAATCAGCAGGTTCTTCTTCCGTAACCGGTGCAAATGCGGCATTTACCGCCCGCAATCAGGTGCTGGAAGGAAGAATCGAAGTGGACAATATCAGCACTCTTGACTTTTATCTGCTGGACGAATCTTCTTATACAGGATACATGATCATTACGGAAAATTCCGAGGCAGCCGAAGCCGCCGCAGAGGCTGCAGAAGATGCTGATAATAGTGCAGATACAGAAGAAACCGGTGCAGAAGCTGCAACCGAGCCCGGCATCACTGTAAATATCAGTGCTGATTCAGCATGGATAATTACCCAGGATACAACCATCAGCAGCCTGAATGCAGAGGAAGGAGCAAAAATCCTGGATACTGCAGGAAATCCCGTAACCATCATTGCCGGAGGTGTGACCGTGGCAGAAGGCAGCGAAACTGTCCTTACTGTTGAAGGCTCATACAGCACTACTTTCACAACAGGTGAAGTGAATGAAATTACCGGTGATTTCATTGACAGAACTCCTTTTGATGAATACTTCAAAACCTCCACTGCTTTCGGAACAAACTCAGCAGAATAGTTTGGAAATGAACTATTGACATATAAAATTCTGCGTGATATATCCCTACTATCATTTAAGACAAAGGTGTCTTCGGGTGAATTCCCGGGGACACCTTTTTTATTTTATCAAAATCCCGTACTCCTGCAGTCCGGGCATTTGATCAAGGAAAGGAAAACCAAAATGGAAATTAGTGAAATCACATCTCTGATCGATGAAGCTGTAAGTGCTGATGTTTTCAGCTTATGGCTTCTTATCGGAACCACCCTCGTACTGTTTATGCATGCAGGCTTTGCCATGCTGGAAACAGGCTTCACCAGAGCAAAAAATGCCGGCAATATCATCATGAAGTGTCTGATGGATCTGTGTATCGGTGCCATTGCATTTATTGTTCTCGGTTTCGGACTGATGATGTCAGAAGACTATGTCTTCGGACTGATAGGTCTGCCGAATTATAATATCCTGACAGATTTCAGCGGATTCCTCCAGTCCGGATATGCAGCATCCTTTGTTCTGAATCTGATATTCTGTGCAACCGTTGCAACCATCGTTTCAGGTGCCATAGCAGAGCGTACAAAATTTTCTACCTACCTTATATTCTCGGCTGTCATGTCACTGGTTATATATCCCATTGAGGCCGGTTGGGTATGGAACAGCCAGGGCTGGCTGGCTCAGCTTGGTTTCCATGACTTCGCCGGTTCTGCTGCTATCCATGCTGTAGGCGGTCTTGCCGCACTCATCGGTGCCATCATTGTCGGCCCCCGTCTGGGCAAGTATGTCAGGGATAAAAGCGGGAAGGTTACCAAGGTCAACGCTATTCCGGGGCATTCCATCACTCTCGGTGCACTTGGCTGCTTTATATTATGGTTTGGCTGGTACGGATTTAATGGTGCTGCCGCATGGAGCGTCGGATCTGCATCTTCGATTTTCATAACATCCACTGTTGCAGCAGCAGTTGCAACCTGCACTACTCTCGCCATTACCTGGATCAGAAACGGCAAACCGGATGTTTCCATGTGTCTGAATGCTTCTCTTGCAGGCCTTGTAGGCGTTACCGCAGGCTGCGATGCCTATGACACCATCGGAGCGGCCGTTGTGGGTCTGGTTTCCGGTATTCTGGTTGTTGTTGTTGTCGAAGTAATCGACCTGAAGTTACATATAGACGACCCTGTAGGTGCTGTAGGTGTACATCTCGCGAACGGTGTCTGGGGTACAATAGCAGTAGGCCTTCTGGCAAACCCTCAGGCTCCGGCTAATCTTGAAGGTCTTTTCTACACAGGAAACGCCAGACTGTTAGGAGTACAGGTTCTTGGCCTTGCAGCAATCCTGGCATGGACAGCCCTGCTTACCACCCTGGTACTGATCATACTCAAAAAGACTCTGGGTCTTCGCGTATCCCAGGATGAAGAGCTGAAAGGACTTGACAGTTCCGAGCATGGTCTTCCGACTGCTTATGCTGACTTTATGCCGGCAATCCAGACCCTTTCTGCGGAATACGACAGCCCTCTCAATTCCGGAGAAAACAATCCAGCAGCAAAGGCATTTGCTGTTTCAGGAGATACTCCTGTTGCGGAAGCAATTCCGGTTAAAAAGATGCCTTCGTTCAGTGGCGGAACAACGAAGTTTACCAAAGTTGAGATTATCTGCCGGGAGAACCGGTTCGATATGCTGAAAAAAGCCATGACTGATATCGGTATTCATGGTATGACGGTTTCCCATGTTTTAGGCTGCGGTCAGCAGAAAGGCAAGCCCGAATATTACCGTGGTGTTTCCATGGAAACCACCCTGCTTCCTAAAGTACAGGTTGACATTGTTTTTGATGATGTTCCTGTAGGAACCGTGGTTGATGCAGCAAAGAGAGCCCTGTACACAGGTCATATCGGTGACGGTAAAATATTCGTATATGATGTGGAAAATGTTATCCGTGTACGTACCGGTGAAGAAGGTTCAGCCGCTTTGCAGCAGGAAGATGAATAATTAACTGATTATTTACTAAACCCAAAAAGGCCGCCGGCGATTTCTGCCGGCGGTTTCTCTGTTATCTTTCTTTTTATTTAAGCTCATTAATGATTCTGATCATCTCATCCCACTTATCTTCCATATCCTTTACCAGCTTTGCCTGGGTACGGGCTCTGTAAAGATTGCTGTCAGGCTCTCTGATTCCGAAATACACATCACCGTTCAGATAGTCTGCCAGAAAACGGCTCCCTGTTTCCAGGGTTATGGTCCAGGCTGCCAGAGGAATGGTGTCAATCTCCTTCTCGGTAAGCTCCCTGCTGGCAGACAGCACGCCCCTTACGAAGATTCTGTACATTTCCAGATCAAAGCTGACTTTTGACAGATCCTTTTCATCTTCCGCACCGGTTGCAGCTCCGAATCTCAGGGCATCCCCGAAATCATAAGCTGTAAGGCCGGGCATTACAGTATCGAGATCAACTATGCAGACAGGTTTCCCTGTTTCCGCATCAAAAAGCACGTTGTTAAGCTTAGTATCGTTATGTGTTACCCGTAAGGGTAGTTCTTCTGCTTCACGCATTCTCTGAAGTTCACCGGCTCTTTCCTCACGCTCGAGATAGAAATCAATTATATCCTGATTATCCGCGGCCCTGTGGGCGATATCATTCTTTAAGGCATTTTTCAGCTGTCTGAATCTTGCCGGAGTATTATGAAAATCGGGAATAGTTTCAAACAGGCTGTCTGCAGGGAAATCACTTAACAGATTCTGGAACTGCGTGAAAATAACCGCACACTGATAGAAATCCTCCGGACTTTGAGCAGTCTGAAAACATATGGTATTTTCCACATAGTCATACATGCGCCAGTATCTGCCTGTTTCATCAATGTAATATGTCAGGCCGTCTGTGGTTCTGATGACATTCATTGTGGACCTGGGGTCACGGGTTTTCCGGACAATATGTTCCGTAACACGTACTACATTATCCATCAG
>JABUTA010000144.1 GCA_021443845.1 Parasporobacterium sp. | reverse complement strand
TGGCAGGCTGCGGCAAAATGGTTCTGGGTTCCGACTCCCACACCCGCTACGGCTGCTACGGCACCATGGCTGTAGGGGAAGGAGGCGGTGAGCTGGCCAAGCAGCTCCTTAACAACACCTGGGATATAGAAGAACCGGAAGTGGTTCTGGTATATGTTGACGGCAAGGTGCCTCACGGCATCGGTCCTCACGACGTTGCCATTGCCCTGGTAGGTGCTACATTCCCTGACGGATTCGTTAAAAACAAAGTTCTGGAATTCGCAGGCCCCGGCATCAGGGATCTGAGCATAGACTTCCGTATCGGTGTAGATGTAATGACTACGGAAACCAGCTGCTTAAGTTCCATCTGGGAAACAGATGATACAGTAAAGGCGTTCTTCGAGAATGTAGGACGTCCTGAAGAATACAAGTCTCTCGCTCCGGAAGACGGTGCATATTATGACAGCATGGTAACCATCCACTTAGACGAAATGCAGTCCATGATTGCTCTGCCCTTCCATCCTTCCAAGGCTTATACCATCCATGAGCTTCAGGAAAATCCTCAGAAGATCCTGAAGGAAATCGAAGATGAATGCAATGCATCATTAAACGGCAAGGTAACCATGGATCTTACAGGCTGCATAGGTGCAGACGGCCTCATCCACTGCGACCAGGGTGTTATCGCCGGCTGCGCAGGTGGTATGTTTGAAAATATCACAGAAGCTGCGGATATCCTCCGGGGAAAGAGCATCGGAAACGGGTATTTTGATCTGTCTGTATATCCATCCAGCATGCCTATAAATCTGGCAGTTACTTCAAACGGTGTGGCTGCTGACCTTATGGAGGCAGGTGCTGTCATGAAGCCTTGCTTCTGTGGGCCATGCTTCGGCGCAGGGGACACTCCTGCCAACAATACTCTGTCCATCCGTCATACCACCCGTAATTTTGCAAACCGTGAAGGTTCCAAACCGGGCAATGGACAGATCGCATCTGTGGCACTGATGGATGCCCGTTCCATCGCTGCAACCGCAGCCAACGGAGGCGTGCTTACTGCCGCAACCGACATTGAGTACACAGTTACTCCTATGGAGTATAAATATACCGACGGAATCTACGAAAAGAGATGCTACTTCGGATTCGGCAATCCTCTTCCGGAAGAAGAGCTGCGCTTAGGACCTAATATCCGTGACTGGCCGAAGATGCCCAAGCCTCAGGACAATCTGCTGGTACAGCTCTGTGCAGTTATACATGATGATGTAACCACCACAGATGAGCTGATTCCTTCAGGAGAGACCTCAAGCTACCGTTCAAATCCTATCGCTCTTTCAGAGTTTGCCTTAAGCCGCCGTGTTCCTGATTATGTGGAACGTTCCAAGGCTGCAAGAGCAATGGAGGAAGCCCTGGAGTCAGGTGCTGTGGATACAGCAGCGGTCGATGTAATGACTAAGCTCGGTGCAGATGCTTCCGCTACCACTATCGGTTCCTGCGTATTTGCCCACAAACCCGGTGACGGCTCTGCCCGTGAGCAGGCTGCTTCCTGCCAGAAGGTGCTGGGAGGCTTTGCAAACATCTGCTACGAATATGCAACCAAGCGTTACCGCTCCAACTGCCTTAACTGGGGCATCGTTCCATTCACCATGGATAAAAATGTTGAATTCAATTACAACGCCGGTGACTGGGTATATATTCCCGGAGTTATTTCAGGCATCCTGAAGGGACAGGAAGAATTCGATGCCCGGGTACTTTCTGCAGACGGAACCATCACACCTCTTAAGCTGTACTGTAAGGGTCTTTCAGATGATGAGAAGAAGATTGTTACAGAAGGCTGCCTCATGAACTACTACGCAGCAGGCTACGGTGCTGACTGACATCAAATTATTCCTATGCCGCCGGATGGCGGCATAGTTTTGCTGTTAGCATAATCCTATTATTTTCTGTAACTTTTCAGATTCTATTGAACCTGAGAAGCGGCATAGAAATTTTCATAACTTTTTAAAATTAAATGACCAAAGATTCCTGCCGGGCTGCCCGGCAGCCGGAGACAAACATGACAAAAATACAGATGACTACCCCTCTTGTTGAAATGGACGGGGACGAAATGACCAGAGTATTATGGCAGATGATCAAAGACAAGCTGATTCTTCCATATGTAGACCTGAAAACAGAATATTATGACCTGGGACTCTTAAGCAGAAATGCCACAAAGGATCAGATCACAGTTGACGCTGCAAATGCAGCCGTAAAATACGGAGTTGCAGTTAAATGTGCCACCATTACCCCTAACCGTCAGCGAATGATCGAGTATCCGGAGCTGACAGAACAGTGGAAAAGCCCTAACGGAACCATCCGTTCCATCATGGACGGAACCGTATTCCGCACACCTATCCTTATCGACTCCATCAAGCCGGTAGTAAAGAACTGGACCATGCCTATCACTGTTGCACGTCATGCCTATGGCGATGTTTATAAAGCTGTTGATATGAAGACAGATGAACCGGGAGAAGCAGTACTTACATTCAAGGGAGAAAGCGGCAAGGAAACAGTACTTTCCGTGCAGAAGGTTAACGGACCTGCCATTTTCCAGGGACAGCACAATAAATCCGCATCCATCCGTTCCTTTGCAAAAGCATGCTTCCAGTATGCCATCGACCGTAAACAGGACCTGTGGTTCTCCACCAAGGATACCATTTCCAAGGTATACGACAGTGAATTCCGTGCCATCTTCGAAGAGGAATTTGAAAACTTTAAGGATAAATTCGAAGAGCTGGGGATCACTTATTTCTACACACTTATCGATGACGCTGTTGCCCGTGTTATCCGTTCTGAAGGCGGATTCATCTGGGCTCTTAAGAACTATGACGGGGATGTAATGAGTGACATGATATCAACAGCCTTCGGTTCACTGGCCATGATGACCTCGGTTCTGGTGACTCCTGACGGCAAGTTCGAATATGAAGCAGCCCACGGCACTGTAACCAAACACTATTACAGATACCTGAAGGGTGAACAGACCAGCACCAATCCTATGGCAACAATATTTGCATGGAGCGGCGCATTAAGAAAGAGAGGCGAACTGGACGGCCTTGCAGACCTCATAAGCTTTGCCGACAGACTGGAGGCTGCATGCTTCGCCACATTAAATGCAGGCATAATGACAAAGGATCTGGCAGCCCTGGCTGATGAGGGTGTATGCAAAAAGCAGGCAGCTTCAGAAGAGTTCCTGGATGAGATTGCAAGTCGCATCTGAAACATATGACATGTCAAAATGCCCGAAGCTTACTGCGTTCGGGCATTTTATTTTCATTACACGAAAGGAACCACATACAATGGCAGACATTCCGGTAATTGCATTCTCCGGGTGGTCAGGCTCAGGCAAGACCACCATTATAGAAAAGCTGATCCCCGAGCTTAAGTCCCGGGGCATCCGCACTGCGGTTATAAAGCATGATGCCCATGACTTTGAAATAGACCATGAAGGTAAGGATTCCTACCGTTTTGCCCATGCCGGTGCCGACATCACCATTATATCTTCAAAAGAAAAGACTGCACTGATAGAACAGCGCAGCCTGAATTTGAATGAAACTATCGCAATGGTCCATGATGTGGAGCTGATCATCCTGGAAGGGTACAATAATGAACCGGTTCCCCGCATCGGAATCAGCCGCCAGGACACCGGCAAAGGCCTTCGCCATCCTGCCGAAAGCCATATCGCATTAATAACCGACGGGTTTTCTCAAGGATACTATGCCGTTAACGGTCAGCCTGTTTACAATTCCTTTAACGGACAATTAATTCCTGTCTTCAGCCAGGATTCGGTTATTGAACTGGCGGATTTTATTTTTGCTTTCATCCGTGGCAAATAATTTGTTGGCAGTTGACCTATGCAATGCACTCAGCAGCCGCGTCCAGTTCATACAAAGTATCCGGATCAATGTCGATGCATTCTGCCGGATTACGATTTCCATTTATATCCCATGCCAGTGTATCATTCAGAATCGTGCAGGAATTTACAAATATTTCTTCATTTTTCAATGCACTGAATACCGGTCTATCAAGCATCGGACCGACATCATAGCATACAATTTCCCCGTCCTCAAAATATACATACACCGTATGATTTTTTGTAGGAACAACCTGTACTATTTTAGGAAACATGTTTTTCTCCATTATATTCAGCATGAAAGTGAGGTGGATTATGATCATCATAATACATAGTCACTCTTATCCCAAAGAATAAAGATATTTCCGGCATTTTCTACACTTCCTTTCACTCGTTGATATTGATATTTTATCATACAATTTTACCGATTGCATGGAAATTATGAGCCTGTCCACGGCATTGAATCTCATGATGAGACAGACTGTAATTCAGTAAAAATTTCCGTGCAGCCTGGAATCAGAACTCATAAATGATGCAAAAATGTCATATCCGAAGGGATTCTTCGAACTTTTCGAAAAAGGAAACGGATTGGGATTTAAATTATGCTTCTGACCTTTTAAACCGTATCAGACAGACCCCTGTGGACATGTCAATTCTTGATTCCGGCGGATATCATAATACGTCACCCCTTCATATCAAACCGATATGTTTAGCATGCAGCCAGAAGTTCGGTATACATACTCAGACAACATTCGAAATGAATATCATTATCAAAGGCTCTGCCCGGCTTGTATGTGCCGGGGAAACACGGACGCTGTCAGAAAAACAGATCTGTCTGCTTTCCTGCAATTTTCCTCATGACTTAACAGCAGATGAGGAT
>JABUTA010000143.1 GCA_021443845.1 Parasporobacterium sp. | reverse complement strand
AGAAAAGTCCGTGGGAGGGGTATTTTCTTGAAAATTGAAAATGAATGAGAAAAAACTCCCGCAGCGATAGTAAATTCTCACTGCCGGAAAGAGGCAGAGATTGGATAGAAGAAAAAGGTGCCCCTGCGGTAGTTGGAAGCCAGCTGGGCCTGAGGGCATAAGAAAAGACTGGGAAAATGGTGTCCCTACGGGCGTCGATAAATGTTCGACGTGCAGGAACACCGGAATGAAATAAAAGCATAAGATAAAATAATCAGAAAAGAGAATCACAATATGGATAATCCGAAGATTCTGTGCGGAGCAAGCAGTTATGAGCAGAAGTTCTATCTGAACGAAGCCCATGAAAAGCTCCCCCAGGCAATAAAAGACGAACTGAAGATCATGTGCGTTCTGTTCGTGCAGGAAATCAGCGGCATCATCATGATGGAATTTGATGATGAAGGCAACCTGAAGATATTCGTCACACATAAAGATGATGACATTTACCATGACGAGATCAGCAGCGGCCTGAAGATTCGTGAAATGAGAAATAAAAACCGTGAACTCTTCGAACAGCTGGAAGAGTATTATGACGCAATATACGGTGAGTAGAGCAGGAGGAATACATTATGCTGCTGGCAATAGATGTGGGAAATACCAATATAAAATATGCACTTTTTGATGATACACATATCGTAGCATCCTTCAGAGTCCGTACTGACAGCTCCAAAACTTCAGATGAGCTGGGAATCAGCCTGGTGAATCTGGTAAGAAGCAAAGGCTTTGCTGCAGTGGATATCCATGACGTGATCATATCATCAGTTGTGCCGGATATAATGCATGCACTCAATAATGCCATAAACAAATTTTTCGGACACAAACCCCTGATCATCAGGCCTGGCATCAAAACCGGCATCAAGCTGGTGAAGACCAACCCTAATGAGGTTGGGTCCGACAGAATAGTAAACGGTGTGGCTGCCCTTAATCTGTATGGGGGGCCTGTAATAGTCGTAGACTATGGTACGGCCACCAAGTATGACCTGTTTGCCGAAGACGGTACGTTTGAATCCGCAGTCACCAGCCCGGGTGTAATGCTTTCCGCAAGGGCACTGTGGGAAGGAACAGCCAAACTGCCGGAGGTCGAGATAGTGAATCCCGGCTCCATTATGTGCAAGAATACCATCACCAGCCTTCAGGCAGGCATATTCTACGGCAAAATGGGAGAAACGGAATACATCATCGATAAGCTTATCGAAGAGTACGGACACGGTCCTGTCCGGGTAGTCGCCACCGGCGGAATATCCAGAATTTTCCAGCAGGAAACAGACCGGATAACCCATTGGGAGCCGGACCTTACCATGTACGGACTGAAATATATATATGATAAGAATAAATGATTCCTAAGCTGACGGGGAGATTCCCACTGACGAGGAGTCAAAGATTGTCTGTTTGAAACGCAGGAAAATTCTACTGCTGCGGGCATTGAATGAAAAGTAAATCGGAATGAAAATAGGAAATATAGAAACAGAGAATAATCTGGTTCTGGCACCTATGGCGGGATATACAGATGCGGCATTCAGAAGCATCTGTGTGGAACAGGGCGCCGGAATGACATATACCGAGATGATAAGCGCCAAGGCTTTGTATTACAAAAACAAGAATACAAAGCCTCTTTTGCAGCTTGCCGGCAATGAGAAACACGTGGCGCTGCAGCTGTTCGGAAATGAACCGGAGCTGCTGGCTGAAGAGGCGGCAAAGCTGGAGGACGGACCATATGAAATGTTCGACGTGAACATGGCATGTCCCGTGCCGAAGGTGGTAAATAACGGCGAAGGCTCAGCCCTGATGCTGCAGCCGGAACTGGTGGGGAAAATAGTGAGCACCATGGTGAAACGCCTGAAAAAGCCTGTATCGGTGAAAATCCGCAAGGGCTTCAATGACAGGAATATCAATGCCCCGGAAATAGCAAGGATTGCAGAAGATGCAGGAGCATCCCTGATAGCAATCCACGGAAGGACCAGGGAGCAGATGTATCATGGTCAGGCGGACTATGACATCATAAGGCAGGTAAAGGAAGCCGTATCCATTCCGGTACTGGGAAGCGGAGATGTGTATACTGCGGAAGATGCCGGGAAAATGATGAATGACACCGGAGCGGACGGAGTAATGGTGGCCAGGGGTGCCAGAGGAAATCCATGGATATTCAGACAGATTTCCGACAGCAGTTTCACAGGTCCTGACCTGCCAGACCTGAAGAACATGATAAATCATCACATGGACCTGATGCTCAGGTGGAACAGTGAGGATTCATCCGTCCGGCAGATGAGAAAACACGTGGGATTCTATGCGGCGGGATTTCCCAATGCAGTACAGCTGAGAAGAGACATAAACAGCTGTGAGAGTCTGGAACATTTCAGGGAAATAATAGATAAATGGAACAGCTGAAAAGCCTGGCAACAGATGAACAAACAGCTGAAAACCCTTGAAAATAAAGGAAAATATTGACATAAACCATTTGTATGGTTATAATATTTCAACGTATTTCGGGGCAATCCCTGTATGGAAAGGTGAATAAATAACATGGAAGAAAAACGCATTTTAACAAAAGAGAGTCTGGCAAAGCTTCATCAGGAGTTAGATGATCTTACTATCAATAAGAGAAGAGAAATTGCTGCCAAGATCAAGGAAGCAAGAGAGCAGGGTGACCTGTCAGAGAATGCCGAATACGATGCAGCAAAGGACGAACAGCGCGACATTGAGGCAAGAATCGAAGAGCTTAATGAAATCATTAAGAACAGCGAGGTCCTTGACGAAAGCACCATTAACTTCAACAAGGTCCATCTGGGATGCATCCTTACTCTCAAGGATCTGAACAACGGCAGGGAGACTGTTTACCAGATAGTTTCCGAAACAGATGTTAACTCAAGAGAACGCAAGATTTCCCAGAAGTCACCTATAGGCGAAGCTGCAACAGGCAGGGAAATCGGCGATGTTATCGAAATCAATGTTCCTGCAGGTACATTTACCTACAGAATCATCAATATTGAATCAGGCAAATAATCCGGGGAAAAGGAATGAAAGAACAGACACAGGACACAAATAATCTTCTGCAGGTAAGGCGTGACAAGCTCTCTGAGCTGCAGGCTCAGGGGAAAGACCCTTTTCAGATCACAAAGTATGATCAGACACACCACACTGCAGAAGTTGTGAATTTATATACAGAGCATGAAGCACAGCTTCTTGCCGGCAGAGCCTCTGTAGATACAGAGGGAATGGACGAACAGCAGGCAAAGGAAGCCGTAAATGCTGATTACAATGAGAGAAGAGCCATCATGGATGCGGATCCCATTATGGTATCCATCGCCGGACGTATGATGTTCAAGCGCGTTATGGGGAAGGCATCATTCTGCAACATCCGCGATCTTCAGGGTGACATTCAGGTATATGTAGCCAGGGATGCCATCGGTGAGGAAGCATATGCCGACTTCAAGAAATCAGACATCGGTGATATTTACGGCGTAAAGGGTTATGCATTCAGAACCAAAACAGGGGAAGTATCCGTACACGCCCAGGAAATGACCCTTCTTACCAAGAGCCTCCAGATTCTTCCGGAGAAGTTCCACGGCCTGACGGATACAGACACCCGTTACCGTCAGAGATATGTTGACCTTATCATGAATCCTGAAGTTAAGGATACATTCATAAAGAGGTCTCAGATCATCAAAGAAATCCGCCGTTTCCTGGACGGCCGGAATTTCATTGAGGTTGAAACTCCTACCCTGGTAAGCAACGCCGGCGGCGCTGCCGCAAGACCTTTTGAAACCCATTACAATGCTCTTAATGAAGATGTAAAGCTTCGTATTTCTCTGGAACTTTACCTTAAGAGACTTATTGTTGGTGGCCTGGAAAGAGTATATGAAATCGGCCGTGTCTACAGAAATGAAGGCGTTGACACCCGTCATAATCCGGAATTCACCCTTATGGAGCTCTATCAGGCATATACAGACTACGAAGGCATGATGGAACTTACCGAGAGTATGTTCAGATACCTTGCCGAGACAGTATGCGGAACTACCCTTATAAAGTACGGGGAAAATGTTATCGACCTGGGTAAGCCATTTGCCCGCATGACCATGAATGAAGCAATCCTGAAATATTCAGGCATTGACTTCGATGCCATAGCAACTGATGAGGAAGCTAAGGCCCTGGCTCGTGAGAAAGGCATTGAGTTCGAAGAACGTCATACTAAGGGCGATATCGTAAACCTCTTCTTCGAAGAATACTGCGAAGCAAACCTGATCCAGCCGACATTTATCATGGATCATCCCCTGGCAATTTCTCCTCTCACCAAGAAGAAACCTTCAGATCCATCAAAGGTAGAGCGTTTCGAACTGTTCATAAATACCTGGGAAATGTGCAACGCATATTCAGAGCTGAACGATCCTATCGATCAGAGAGAACGTTTTGCACAGCAGGATGCCAATGCTGCAGCGGGTGATGAAGAAGCCCAGCATACAGATGAGGACTTCCTCAATGCACTTGAGATCGGTATGCCTCCGACGGGTGGTATCGGTTACGGAATCGACAGACTGTGCATGCTGCTGACAGACAGTGCGGCAATCAGGGACGTACTTCTGTTCCCGACAATGAAGAGCATCGACCCGAAACCGGCTTCAGCAAAGGCTGGTTCAGAGGCTGCCCCTAAGAAGGAAGCACCGGCTCTTAACGCAGGCTTTACCAGGGATGAGGCAGTAGCCCTCCTTAAGAAATACAACCAGGATCCGTTCCATATCCAGCACGG
>JABUTA010000142.1:5180-7929 GCA_021443845.1 Parasporobacterium sp. | reverse complement strand
AACTTCCGCCTGTTCTTTGTTGCATCTCAGGGGCAGGAACTCTATATCAGAATCTGGGGCCATGATACTGCAGTCAGCGGAAACACCGAATTCTATGTTCGAAAAGTATACAACATTGAATATAAAGACTGTGAGACAGGAGAGAACCTGAAGCAGAACATGAAGTATCATGGTGTTTCCTGCAGCATTACGTCGGAGATTCCTGATAAATCGTATGTTGTAACGTTCAATGCAGGTTCCGGAAGCTGCTCTGAGCGAAGCAGGGAAGTAGCAGTACCGTTCAGGGAATGGAATACATCCGGGCTTGGAACCGGATCTGTCATAAAGGCAGGCGATACTGTCACGGAGAACAGGGATCTGGTCTTATATGCTTTGTGGAACGATGTGGCAATGGGTGCATTGCCCGTTCCAAGCAGACCCGGTTACTCCTTTGCAGGATGGTTTACGGAAGAAGGAACAGAAGTTAAAGAAACGACTTTGGTTGCTTCTGATATGACAGTATATGCAAAGTATTTGGAGATCTATTCGATTCAATTCAATGCAAACGGGGGAAAGAATGCTCCTTCAGATGTTTCTAAGATTGAAGGAACAGATATCATGCTCCCGGATGCCGTGCCGGAGAAATCCTATCAGGTGTCGTTTACCGGTAACGGAAAAGTATATATGGACAGCAATAAATCCGTATCCTGTACTTTTAAAGACTGGAATACCGATCCGGAAGGCAAGGGCACATCTTATGCCGGAAACGGTAAATATTCGCAGGATGGGAATGCTGTATTATACGCTCAGTGGAAGAATCCTGTGATCGGAACGATGCCGGAAGCATCAAAATGGAACTATAAGTTTATTGGCTGGTATACCGACAGAACAGGCGGTACAAAAGTCACAGAAAACACTACTGTCAGTTCGGATGTGACGTTGTATGCACGGTATGAGATGGAGAAGCTTCCCCATGCCGTGTCCAAAGAAGCGCATGTAGATAAGAATGAATATCTGGATTATGTCATTGAAGTACCCTCTGATGGCCGGTATATCATTGAGTCGACCGGATTTGCGAATGTCTATGCTTATCTGTGTGAAGATGAACTGATGCAGACACAGATGATGGATTACTCATACAGTGGGAGCAACTCCAATTTCAAGATCGAGTTTGATGCGAAAGCCGGAGAGAAATATTATCTGCGAGCATGGATACACCTTCAGGGAGAGGGTGACTTTGAGCTTTCTTTCCGAAAAGCCTATAAGATCACTTATATGGATCCACAGACCTCCGGGATAATGAAGGAAGCATGGAAGCGTCATGATCTGCCTTATACAATGGAAGAAGAGACCTCCTACAAAATATATACCGTAACATATGACTCCGGAGAAGGCACCTGCGCTAAATCGTCAGCAACAAGGAATGCTTATTTTAAGGAGTGGAATACCTCTTCGCAGAATAACGGTACGGTTTATAAGCCGGAAGATGAATACACGGGTAATGCTGAATTGACAGTATATGGAGTATGGGCAGTTCGATTAGCGGCTCTTCCTGATCCTGATCCGGTCAGGACTGGTTTCTATTTCTCCGGTTGGTATTTTGAGAACGGAAAACGAGCCGGCGCTGAGGATGAGATCATATCGGATACGACGCTTTATGCAAGGTATTCCGATCAGGTTCGTGATTTGAAGGCAGGTGAACTGATAGAGGACACCGTCGCTGCAGGAGAAAGAAAGGTATATCGGATCCCAATAGAAGCTTCGTATGACGGCTTTGAGGCTGGCGCATCAGGAAGCAGCAAAATCAGCGGTGCTCTGTATACATCTATAGAATTGTCAAAGCAAGTTTCAGGGCATGTAAAAACTTCAACCTTTGATTCTTTCTCATGGCTGAAGTGGTTTGGAAGTACAGGGAAACCGGACGCTGTCTACCTTGTTGTAAGCAATACGGATACATCGTCTTCTGAATCGTACAGGGTTGGCTTCTTTAATGTTTACAATTTTATATTTAAAGAAAGAGACAGCTCATCCAAAGGGTTCAGTATCCGAAAGAAACAGGGTGAGACGATCACTATGCCGGAAGTGCCATCAGATTACGGTTATCGGAACCATATCTACTTTAATGCAATGGGTGGATCGTGCGGGATGAATTCGAAAGTTGTGTATGATACGTTCAAAGAGTGGAACACGAGGGCAGATGGAACAGGAATATCATATCATCCCGGAGATATTATCACCGCAGAAGATACAAGGACATTCTATGCGGTATGGGATAAGCCGTTCATAGGGACGCTTCCAGAGGCAAGTCTTGATGGGCATACGTTTATCGGCTGGTTTACACGCGATATCGACGGCTCCATGATAACTGAATCAACGAGATTCTCTAATAATGATTCTATAACAGCGTATGCACATTATGAGAATTATCATACCTCCCATGAGCCCGAAATACGGAATGCACGGGAAGCAACTACCGAATCGGAAGGTTATACCGGTGATACATACTGCTCCATTTGTGGAAAACAGATGAAAAAGGGAAGTATCATTCCTATGATCGTCCACATCTGGGACAGCGAATATACAATCGATCAGGAGGCAACCTGTACAGAAGACGGAAGCAAATCAATTCACTGTTCACATTGTGATGAAAAGAAAGAAGTAACAATAATTCCGGCAACCGGGCATACAGAAGAGGAAGATCCAGGGATTAAAGCTACCTGCGTGTCTGAGGGCATGACATCCGGAAGCCATTGCAGAATCTGCAGTGCAG
>JABUTA010000142.1:0-4781 GCA_021443845.1 Parasporobacterium sp. | reverse complement strand
GGGCATACAGAGGAGGCAGATCCCGGGATCAAAGCTACCTGTGTGTCTGAGGGCATGACTGCCGGAAGCCATTGCAAAATCTGCAATGCTGTCATCATTGCCCGGGAAGTCATTCCGAAACTGGAGCATACATGGGACAGCGGAGTCATCACACTGGCGCCGACAGCACAACAGGAGGGCATAAAAACATATACCTGCCAGAGCTGCTTTGGAACAAAGCAGGAAGAGATTCCGAAACTGGAAGAGCCTGAGGTTGATGACAATACAAACGTGGTTTTCAGTGTTTCAACCGTTAAAGGGCGGACAGGAAAAGAAGTGACTGTTCCGGTTGTTCTTACAGGAAATACCGGTATTGCAGGGTTCTCATTTGCAATCGGGTATGATCAGAATAAACTGACATTAAAGAGTATTACAGCCGGAAACGTAATATCTGCAGGTCAGGTGTCTGTTTATGAAAACATAGTAAACTGGTATACACTCGACAATGTCAGAGAAGACGGCGTTGTACTGAATCTTGTGTTTGAGATTTCAGAGAGTGCGCCGGAAGGTATTACGCCTGTTACAGTATCTCTGAATGAAGGAAAGAAGAATCTGACAGATGAAGATGGCATCTATGTTCCTGCAAGGTACACTGCAGGCGGAGTGGAGATCATCTCGGGAAAACGGGGTGATATTAATGGGGATGATGATATCACGATTGCTGATGTTGTTCTTCTGAACCGTTATGTGCTCGGAAAAATAGAACTTTCTTCGGATCGGCATCAGCTTGCAGATACGAATGAGGATGGCGATATCACGATCGGTGACGTTGTCTTACTGAACCGTCATGTACTTGGCCGTATCAATCTGTTAGAAAAAGAAGGTATTACTGCAAGATCCAGAGGAACGATTGTACCCAGATCATTCTCCGGTATGACGATTGCAGTCGGATCAGCAGAAGCGAAACGGGGTGAAACCATACAGCTTCCGGTATCTGTTTCGGGAAATACCGGCCTTGCAGGTTTTGCGTTGGAAATCAGCGTGCCGAATCAGTATGTGCTGAATTCTATTACAGCCGGTAACGTAATAAGCTCAGGAACCTATCAGACATCCGGGAATGTCTGTACCTGGTATTCTGCAGATAATGTGTATACGAACGGAGTTTTGCTCATATTGAATATCACTGTCGGTGAAAATGCATCAGATGCAGAGATTACGATTCGAGCAAAGGACGGGAAAGCAAACAATCTGTCAGATGAGAACGGAATAACCGTTTCGGCAGAATTTTCTTCCGGAGACATCACAATTGTAAAAGAGGAGCCGCATCAGTGGGAGTCGGATTTTACGATCGATCTTGAACCGACATGTTTGGAGAACGGAAGTAAATCGATCCATTGCCTGCATTGCGAAGAGCGAAAAGACGTTACGATTATTGAAAAGACCGGACATCAGGAGATCATTGATCCGGCCATTCCGGCAACATGTATCGCGGAAGGAAAATCTGAGGGAAGCCATTGTGGGAAATGCGGTGCAGTGATTGCTGCGCAGACGATCATTCCTGCAGCAGGTCATTCCTGGAAAGAGGGAGTGATTACGAATGCCCCGACGGATTCAGAGGATGGCGAAAAGACATATACCTGCATAGTGTGCAATGAGAAAAGAACGGAAGCTGTCAAAGCTGAGCGGATAGCAAGCGGCACGATTGTAGAAAACAATGCTGCAAATGCTGTATATAAAGTCTGCGAAGATGGCAAATCTGTTGAATTCATGAAGCCGATCAATGCAAACAAGAGTACAGTAATCATTCCGAACATGGTCGTTATTGACAATACATTGTACAGAGTGACGGCTATTGCTGACAATGCATTTAAGGGCAACAAGAAGATCACATCAATTGTGATAGGCGGCAATATAGAAAAGATCGGAAAGAATGCATTCAATTCCTGTAAGAAGCTTAAGAAGATTGTGATTAACAATACTTTGTTGACTTCGAAGAGCATCGGAAGCAAAGCTTTCAAAGGAACCGGTTCAAAGATCATAATTTCTGTACCAAAGTCAAAATTAAAAGCATACAAGAAGCTTCTGACTAAAAAAGGCATTTCAGAGAAAGCAGTCTGGAAAAAGTTCTAAGTTCCATCAGAAGGGCAGGATTCTATCATGTATCCTGCCCGTAATCTTTTTTGATACATAAGCAAAAATCGAATAGAAAGAATCATTACATAATTCATAGAGCAGAAGAAACCGGAAAACAGCTTCGTCGAAACGAGCAGCAATATATCCTGCTATGAAACAAATAAGGAAGATGGTATGATATTATGTCTGCATGGAGAATCAGCATCAAAAAGATTTGCGGAGGAATCGTAAGAGTAAGAGAAAGATAGCAGCATGGATCTGTACTGCGGTATTATGCCTTTCTACAGGATCCGGCATTTTTGCCACAGAGAATGGAGAAAATGCAGGTGATGTTACAGCAGAAGCGTTAGCTTTGGATTTGGGAGAAGCATCAGATTCTGCCTCTTTAGGGCAGGATATGAACTATGTTGACGGTGAGGAATATCTGAGTGATCAAAAAGATTCTCAGCCTGGAGGCGCAGAAGAAGGAACAGACAGCGATACAAGTGAAGTGTTTTTCATAGACGATGCTGCAGACGGTGCTTTCTCAGCAGAAGAACTTCCTGCGGATGGTATCGCAGAAGAAGACGATGCACTGGTATCAGAGCCGGAAGAGCTGATCGAAGATCCGGATGGCGATCAGGCGATGGATCTTATTTCAAAAGAGTTTGAAGTATCAACTTACGGACCGCTGAAAAGCCCCATTATCGTGGAGGACAGCTCCATGGATGCGGGGCAGAAGGTTACATATAGCTGTGTGTGGTTTGGATTCTATCCGCAGAGCGAGGTTCCGATGAGCTCTGGCTTATACAATGAGCTGGCAGTACTGGATGGATGGGATGAGAACAGAGATATTACGTATAATGGACAAAAATACCGCCGGATGCAGCGGAAAGATGCGACGTATTACGGCTCGGGTTTAAATGGTTATTATAACTGGGGCGATGACGGGGAATCCTGGCATTACTTTGTGTATGAACCGATCAAATGGCGTGTGCTCAGCATCGAAGGGACCACTGCTCTGCTGCTGGCAGATCTTGTGCTGGATGATCAGAAATACAATACCATACTCAGATCTATTACGTGGGCGAACTGCACAATGAGAAGCTGGCTGAACAACACTTTCTTAAACTGTGCGTTCAGCTCATCCGAGAATAGTGCAGTTCTGAATAGCAGCCTGGAAAACAAGAACAATTTGTACAAAGGAACTAACGGCGGAGACAACACAGAAGATAAGGTCTTCCTGCTCTCGGAAGAAGATGTCTACGTTGAAAATGAAGGCTGCAGCTTTGAATCTCAAAAAGCGGCAGCATATGGATTTGCCTCATATTACGCTACCAACGATGAAGCCCGAAAATGTAAGAGCAGTACATACGCAAAGGCGATGGGAGCCAGGAACGATACGAGGTCAGATTACACAGGAAACTGGTGGCGGCTGCGGTCGCCCGGCTACGATGCAAATAGAGCCGCAGACGTGAATTACTTCGGCGACCTCCACGATCGTGGTAATGAAGTAGGATGCGGCGATCTTGGCGTCCGCCCTGCTTTGAATTTGAATCTGGCATCTGATAGCTGGACCTACGCCGGAACGGTCTGTTCGGATGATACTGATGATAGTGTAGATGAGATACCGTTTACGATTCCGATGGAAAACTGTACGATCGAACAGATCGGAAATGAAACTTACAACGGAAACGAGCATAAACCGACTGTTACAGTAACCTACCAGGGGCAGATGCTTGCTGCAGAACACAATTACACGGTCTCATACAGCAGCAATGTAAATGTCGGAACGGCAACCGTTACAGTAACAGGCAAGGGATATTACAAGGGCGAGAAGACAGCTCAGTTTACAATTAATACACTGCCATTGGCAGATTGTACGATCAGTCAGATCGGTGATGTGACCTACAACGGCAGCGCTCAAACTCCGTCAGTTGAAGTCACGTATCAGGGCCAGATACTTAAAGAAGGATCAGACTACACGATCACATACAGCAGCCATATAAATGTCGGAACAGCAACTGTTACAGTGACAGGACTTGGGGACTTGATCGGAGAAAAGACTGCTCAATTTGCAATCGTATCTCCGCCTGCAGATTCTGCGCCGTCTGCATCTGTGCAGACACCTGTAAATATTGCTCCGTCTGCGGCAGCACCTGCTGAATCGATTACAATCAGCAAAAAGGTCTCCGGATTGAAGGGAACTGCCGCAAAGACAGCTGTTACGGCAACCTGGAAGGCATTTAAGCAGAGTAAGAACACGAAGGCAATTAAGAAGATCGAGATGCAGGTAAGCACCGACAGCACGTTTACAGAAAATGTCACATCAAAAGTCGTTGGAAAGAAAAAGACAAAGGTGACAGTGAAGGGACTTAACAGTAAAACCACTTATTACGTCAGAGTCAGATATCTGGATGGAAATGGCGGCGTTTCGAAGTGGAGCAAAGTGAAGAAGATCAAGACAAAGTGATCTGAAATATCCGGGGAATTGTGTTTGCTAATATCGCGTACACTCATAGGCCTGCCTGGAAGAAATCTTCGGCGGGCCTATATTATCTAATAAATCGACACTGTTTCCCTGTCAGGAAGAAACCTCCGAAATATGCTTCTTTCTTTGGTTGAAAAAGTTAGGACAAACAGTATATTTTACCTTAACTTGAAAAATGCCCCCTGTTTTCATCATATGT
>JABUTA010000141.1 GCA_021443845.1 Parasporobacterium sp. | reverse complement strand
ATTGTTTCGATGTCACCTGAGTCCATGTGGCTTTCAGACGGTCTTTCCCACGCTGATAAATCTTCGGCAGCGAAGTCGTTATCAGCGTGGCTTTGAATATTAAAATCACCGTCAGCGTAGCCCTGCTGGACATCTGCCGTGTCAGCGTGGGTTCCCTGCTCTCCTGACGTGTCAGCGTGGGTTGAAACTTCATTATCTTCGTCAGCGTGGTCTGGTATTTCCACTTGAGGATGCTGCGGTGACCGGCTCTCTGCCCCACGCTGACGGATGAACTCCAGAAAGTCAGCACGGTTCCGGAGTGCGAACTCAAGCACCGCCCTTCCCGTTTCTGAACGTGCAAGCCCTGAATCACTCATAAGCTCCTTAAACTCCTGTGCGGCCGTCCTTGTCACAGCGAACGAGATGCTTCCATCATACTTCTCCATTCCCCTGAGCCGCTTCTCTTCAGACTTAGCCCTTCTTGCCTGTGCGATCTTTTCAAAACGGTCATCGCCTGCAGGAAATCCAAAGTCGTCATAGGCAGCAACTTTTTCTATCTGACTGTCGTCATTTATATTCCTGAACTCACCAGCGTGGGTACCCAGGATATGGCTGATGCTGTCAGCCAGCTTCGGATCGGTGATAACATCCACCGCCTCCCCGTCTGCACCGCTCACCCTGTTTTTCAGCCTGTAAAGATTTTTCAACTCCAGCACGGGGATGTAAACTGAACAGTTGCCCGTGCTGCGGGTCCTGCCGATGGGCCATCTGTCCAGATTGATGGAGTAACGGTCAGCGTGGCTTCCGAAATATTTTCTTTCGTCAGAGGGGAGCGAACCCACACTGACGTAAAGTATGTCCTTCAGGAGCGGGATCCCCGGGACGGTCGCCGGGGCATAATATATCCTGCCGTAAACATCCGTCCGTGCGTTCAGCAGATGCGGGTTGCTGCCAGGGGCGGCAACGTGGGACGAACGCAGGCTCTCTTTTTCGAGATACTCCCTCTGCTCCGGGGCGGTCATCGAATCCAGCATCTCCTGCCGTGCTCTCTGCCTTCCGAGCCTTCCGTGCTTCGCACACATGGCAATGGCACAGGCCCCTGAATAACTCTTTCCCGTTGCAAGACACTCAACCCTTGAATAATCGTAACCGAACAGGCGGGCGAGGTTCACCTTGAGTTCCTCCTCCGTGTCCTTCCTGAACTGGATGAAGTTACCCTCCATGTGGTAGCAAACCTGAATGAATCCGTCCCTCAGTATGAGTCCCCTGAAGTTCGATGATACGAATGTATCTGTATGCACCCCGAGCCTGATGAAGCCGTCCCGGGCCTCCCTTGCGGTATAGTATATTCCTGCTTCAAGAAGTTCACCCACGCTGACGGAGTTTATGTCAGCGTAGCCATCAGGAAGCTCCTCAGGAAGGATACTCCCCGTGATCTTGCACACAAGTTCCTCGAAAGACGGTTTCTGTTTCCTGTACACAGGAAGACCTGCTCCTGCCATGAATGACCTGAGCAGTATATGTGCATCATTGTCAACGATCCTCCGCTCTGCACCGAGACGTATGTTGACTGATGTTCCATCCTGTTTCCTTATGGTTCTGATGAATGACCTGTCCCTGTGTTTATTGTAGTATTCATCATTACAGGCTAAGAAATCTATACCATCATCAGTTATCATGTAATATGTATCATCGTCTATCCTGATGGTTGCGATATAGCCATCTTTTAAAAGTGAACCTAATGCATTGGTAATGCTTCCAGAGTTGTACCTGATATTCAGTTTTGCACATCTGTCATAAACTGAAAGCCTCATATGCCTTACCGCCAGTGCTTCCTCATTAAAGATCTGTTCCAGCATCTGGTATCTTATACTGTCTTTGTGTATAGCCATTTCTTCTCCTTCTTGCCATGTCCTCGTGCTGACCGCACGATGCCATTGTTTTATGTTTACGATGCTCCCTCGTGCATCCGCACGAACTCGCATCTTTCCGTGTTCTTTTGTTTTAATTTTCTTCTCCCCGCCTGAGTTTTTTAAAAAAATCCTTAATTTTCAAGGGATTCCGGAATTTTTCTGACATTTATTACACTTACTTGTGATAAACCATATTACTTTCATTTTATTGCATATTTTTTCTTTATAGGTTTATGTAATAAATGTCATTTATATATCGTTACGCTTGTTATAAACATCATAATAATTCACAGCTTTTTTAAATGTTGTATAACACGCATAATTAATATATACAGTTTTTATGTGTGTTACAGATAACAGGATTAATGTATTTACAGTATTTGCGTTAATCTATCATCTACATAAAAGATGTATTTTCTGTTCCTGCGTCCCAGAACCTGAAGCATTCCGGAGCATCTTCCAGCTTCCTGCAGGAGATGACAGTGATCTCCGTACCCTGTTCATCGGCCCGTTCCACTCTCTGTATCTGCGAGCAGTATGCTGCCATATCCGCCGAATCGGGAAATCCCATATGCCGGAAAATGGTATTGATGACCTTCGACACTTCAAGATTCTCGTTGTCGCAGACTGAAGCGCATCCCCTCATCACCTTCCTCCGCACTATGATATATACAGGCGGAGTGATGCTTCCGTACAGGTTTTCCTGCTTCATCAGCTCAAGATCCACAAGCCGTGCAAGGTAGTTGCACTCGTCCCTGTTCCTGCGGAAGGTGACGGGAATGAACACCCTGATGCAGTCCTCCGAAACTTCTGACCTGACGCTGACTGAGGTAATCTTCATGTAATTATCCTCACCCGGATGCAGCCTTTCCATCTCATCTAGCATCATCTGCCGCAGATGGTTTGACAGTGTTTCTGCCCTTTCAAGGGTGGTGTCAAGCTCCCCAAATGTCGGCGGCATTGATTCGGATTCGATCATCCTTATCCCGGCAAAGAGACCTTTTGCCACGTTGCTGAAATGCTTCAGTGTTCTCATATGTCGGGGAATGAATTCTATTTTTGTCATTATCATTCCCCCTCCGTATAAAAATATCCGCAGACCGTGCAGGTCCTCGTTATCTTCCCGCCGCTTATGACTGCCTGAAAGATGTGTCCCTTCGGAGGTATGATGGCATCCTTATAGGACTCCCCACATACCGCACAGGTGTGCAGGGTGTACCCTTCGGTAGTGCATGTAGGAGGTACTACCTGTGACCCGTAGTACTGTATGATGCTGTCCGGTGATGCACTCGTGTGGACATGGCCAGCACTTGCATCAGCAATCTTGACATCCCCCACGATGGCTGCCGCAACCGATATGTCCCATGCCGTGACGGCATTTACTGAACAGAGGGCTGCGTAGGTAATATCCTCTACCTCTCCTGTAGGCTCTATCCCATTTGCTGTCTGGAACGCCCTGACTGCATTCTGGGTTATGGGGCCGAACCTGCCGTCTGCCTGCTCATCGGAAAGGTAGCCCAGCTGGATCAGGCGGTTCTGGAGTGCAGCCACGCTGTAGGAGTAATCGTTGTATTTCAGCGGCAGTTCTATCTTCAGCCTGATGGTTGCCGGAGGAGCTGTCGTAGGCTCTTCCGTAGTGGTCTCGGGCTGTGTGGTGGTGGTTTCGGGTTCTGTCGTGGTGGTCGGCTCCTCTGTTGTGGTCTCAGGCTCCGTGGTGGTTGTCGGTTCCTCTGTTGTCGTTTCGGGTTCCGTTGTAGTAGCCTCAAGTTCTGTCGTGGTGGTAGTCAGCAGTTCCATCATGTCGAGGGAACCGCTGTTAACGTCCACGCTGCCGATCAGGTCGAGGTAACTTACGGTATATGCCTGCGTCTCAGGTTCTGTCTCAGAGGCTGTGCGTCCTAGCATCCCGCACCCCGACAGGGTGACGGACATTGCCGCAGCTGCGGTAATAATCATTACTGGTTTTATATTTTTTATCATGGAACTTCCTCCTTTATGATGAGTGTCACTGCAGCCTGTTCTCGCCTGTTACATAGTCAATCACTATGCCCGGCTGCACATTATAGCAATATATGTTGAACAGGATGCCTGCACCGTTATCTTCCACGGACATCGCTTCCATAAGGACTCCCCGTGCCACAAGCTCCAGCCCTTCGAATATGGGAGTGACCCTGTACAGAACATGGTTTCCTGTTCTCCGCACATAATCAGCTACCATGTTCTCGAAAGGCAGCATCCCCTCCACGTTGAGATACCTCGTGCCCGTGATGAGGTTTTTTTCGTTTGCGTTCTCACCCGAAAGCTGGTAGCCTATGAGATGGCATCTGTTGTACAGATATGGCGGATCAGAATCCACGATGCCCGGATATTTTTCCTGGTTCCAGCCGGAGGGCTTTATCATTCCGATGGAGCCACGCTCCTCTGTCGGCATCAGTTCCATGCAGATGTTCGCATATGCCACGCCGCATCTTCCCAGCCAGTCAAGATCCGAATAAATCTCGAAGGGTTCCGTGGTAAGGTCATCAGCAGTGAAGTTCGGTACTCCCCCGTTCACATATGCATATGGCCGGCCCGAATACTCCGGAATGTCCGCCGTGGCAAAATCTGCCGCATAAGCATCGGTATCCCCTGTTTCCGGTAACGCACCCATTTGGGATAAACTGCATCCTGAAAGACATATAACCAGAGCCACGAGGATCAGCGTGGAAATGAGTTTCTTCTTAATATAATATTTGCACACTTGTGTTCCTCCTTTCTCAGTTCCCCATCAGCTTCCTGTACAGCTTCTTCACTTCAGTCAGCTGTGATCCAGACAGGCTGTTCCCCTGCATGAATGTCCTTATGATCCTGTCCCCGTTGAACACACCGTTCCTCATGCACCCGTCAGCCCACGCTGACAG
>JABUTA010000140.1:15226-17758 GCA_021443845.1 Parasporobacterium sp. | reverse complement strand
CGAGTGCGGCGATTCCTACACGGAAGAAATTCCTGCAACAGGCGAACATTCATATGAATCAACAGACTGTAAAGACCCTACATGCACCGAAACCGGATACATTGCATACGAATGTTCTGAATGCGGTGATTACTACAAGGAAGAAGTTCCTGCAACAGGCCATTCATATGAATTAAAAGACTATGTGGAAGCTACATGCCAGTCAATCGGATACAAGGTATACAAATGTTCTGAATGCGGTTATTCCTACAAGGAAGACATTCCTTTAGGTGAACACACTTTCCGGGTAATCAGGAGTTACCCCAAAGATTGTCCTGACGTCGGTTATGTGGAATTAAAGTGCCGCAGATGCGGTATTTATACCACTGAGGAGCTGACTTTACATGACGAAGAACTCGTTGAACATAAAGATCCTACATGTACCGAAAACGGATATGACCTGTACAGATGCAACAGCTGCGGTGAGGAAACAATGGAAGAGCTCGAAGCTGGACACGACCTGGTGCAGATCAGCGTTAAGAATCCTACATGCATGGTTCCGGGATCCTTCAAGTTCAAATGCACGAAATGCGGAACTATCGTGACAGAAGACATTCCTGTCACCGACCACTACTTCGTTGAAACAGAGTACATCTATCCTACATGTACAGAAGAAGGCGCAACCATCTACGAATGCTTAATGTGCCATGCTGAGAACATAGAGTACTCACCGGCTTACGGACATGCCTACTGGGAAAGCGGAGAAGAAGGTGTGATGGTGTGCTATAGATGCGGTGATACCATCATTCCGAACTGGAGCGATTCAGACTCTGAGCACAACTACCATGGATGGAACATCATCGACAGCATGCCGGCTACATGCACAGAAGCTGGTTACGTGACATATGAATGCACATGTGATGCAAAACCTGTATTCACAACAGAGCTTCCTGCTTTAGGACATGAATATGTGGACATCGGCGACGGCGACTTACAGTGTTCACGCTGCGGATATATCCATCACACGTCAGATGATATAACACCCGATGAACCCGGTGAAGGCGATGTCATAGGCAAATGCACATCAGCAGAAGGCCACAACTTCCAGAGCATCCCAGGCGGTGGCTTTGAATGCATCAACTGCGGATTCTCATTCCACACAGCAGGCGACGAAGAGATCACTCCTGTATGCCCTGCATGGGAATCAGGCGAACACGTATGGGAACAGATAGACGAATACTATTATGAATGTGCGTGCGGCGCAGCATCAGGCTTTAGAACTAACATACAGCTTGAAGACTAAACCGAACCCGGTGAATAAAACAGGCACGACAGCACATACTGTTATGATACAGGAAAGGCGGGGGATAAAACCCCGCTTTTTCCGGTAAATGGCATTGCACGTACCCGATAACAGTTATAGGAAACTGATTTGATTAAAACATCAAATCTGCTATAATCGATGCTGTTGGACATCAGACGTCTCAGTTATCATAAAGGAGGTAATACCGGAGTGAATAATCAGCTTCACAAAAAAACAAGCAAGCCCCTGTCACTGATAATATCAGTATTGGTGATAATGGTTACGGTATTCGGAGCGGTAACAACAACATCCGCAGCAACGGATACCGCCACCGTGTCATTTGAAGGAAACGGGGCAACATCTAACACATTTAAAACACAGGTCTACACTTTTGGAAAGACCGGGCAGATGTTTGTCGGAAGCATTGCAAAAAAAGGCTACAGCTTTGCAGGATGGACAAAGACACCCGACGGTTCAGGAAAAGCGTATAAAATGAACGGTGCTGTTATTGACAGCTGGATCGGCAATGTGGCAACAAACTACGGTGGGAAGATAACCCTTTATGCACAGTGGAAACCTGCCACTGCCACGGTTACATTCGATGGTAACGGGGCAACTTCAAATACATTCGGTACCCAGACTTACACATATGGCAAGACCGGCCAGAACTTTGTCGGAAGCATTGCAAAAAAAGGCTACAGCTTTGCAGGATGGACAAAGACATCCGATGGTACAGGAAAAGCGTATAAAATGAACGGTGCTGTAATTGACAGCTGGATCGGCAATGTAGCATCAAATAACAATGGGAAGATAACCCTTTATGCACAGTGGACACCTGTCACTGCAACGGTTACATTCGACGGTAACGGGGCAGCTTCAAATACATTCGGTACACAGACATATACATACGGGGAATCAGGACAGTATTTCCGGGGAACCATCGAAAGACCGGGATATATATTCCTCGGATGGAGCTTTTCATCTGAAGGACCTGCAAGGTATAAGCTGAACGGCGGTGTGATTGACAACTGGATCAAAGACGTGGCAGCAAAGTACAGCGGAAGTGTCACACTGTACGCTATCTGGTCCGAACACGAACATTCATACACATCTTCAGTAGAAAAAGAAGCCACATGTGCTGAAGCAGGCGTTACAAGATACGAATGCGAGTGCGGCGATTCCTACACGGAAGAAATTCCTGCAACAGGCGATCATTCATATGAATCAACAGACTATAAAGAGCCTACATG
>JABUTA010000140.1:13904-15105 GCA_021443845.1 Parasporobacterium sp. | reverse complement strand
GGATGCGGGGCTGAAGGCGAAAGCGCAACAGGCCATGACTTTACGGATCCTAGCTGTACAGAAGCCGGATACTGCAGGGCATGCGGGGCTGAAGGCGAAAGCGCAACAGGCCACAGTTTCACAGAACCTACCTGCACCGAGGCAGGATACTGCACGGGATGCGGGGCTGAAGGCGAAAGCGCAACAGGCCACAGCTTCACAGAACCTACCTGTACAGAAGCCGGATACTGTAAGGCATGCGGAGCTGAAGGCGAAAAAGCAAAAGGCCACAGCTTCAATGAGCCTACCTGTACAGAAGCCGGATACTGCAGGGTGTGCGGAGCTGAAGTCAAGGCAGCGCTGGGACATGACTGGATGGAAATGGTTGAATACAGGATCGAACACTTCTATTCAGAACCGAAGACCGTATGCACGACATGCCAGAATTATTACGAAAATACAGAAGATCTTTTGAATAAAGACACATGCTCCGGCAGCTATTATGTAGATTTCCACCCGGTTGAATATGTAGAAGTACTCGGGGTATTTGCTAATCCCGATGAAGTGACTGAAGAATACAACTTCGATATCTACATTGGCGATTACTGCAGCAGATGCGAAGAATGGGACAAATCGTATGCACATGAAGTAAGAACATATCTGACTACAGTACCAATATACTACAGATAACCACGAAGGCACGGTGAACCCGTGCCTTTTATCGTTATTCAGATGAACGCATCCATTTTAATCCCGGATTGTATTTTTACAAGTAAACTTTCGGCTGTTCTTTTTGTATATTATCAGGATTGTTTCTGTTTCATAATAGTATTATCATAAAAGAGCAGTTCGCCCGTTTAAGGGAAACATGACCCCCGACGGCAACCTGATTGAGGTCGGGATCCCGGTCTGAAAACAATATTCTATCCGGAACGGAAGGTGATATGATGAAGTTAATGATCGAAGCAATTAAATGTGATATTACAAAATGTCCTCAGGTTGATGCCATTGTCAATGCGGCTAACAGCACACTGCTGGGAGGCGGGGGTGTTGATGGAGCCATCCACAGGGCTGCAGGGCCGGAACTTCTCAGGGAATGCACGACTCTTAACGGATGCAGGACCGGAGAGGCGAAGATAACAAAAGCATATAATCTGAGGAATAAGTATATAATCCACACAGTAGGCCCCATCTGGCACGGCGGAAACCGGGGCGAGGCCGA
>JABUTA010000140.1:10647-12372 GCA_021443845.1 Parasporobacterium sp. | reverse complement strand
GGCTGCTCCATGGATATTTTTATAACGGATATTTTTACAATCTTATACAGATTTTACGACAGGGGCGGAGCGTTATGGCGGTATTTGTATGCAAACAGTGTGGCGGACAGCTGGAGGTTGAGCCGGGACAGATTATACTGGAATGTGAATATTGCGGATGCCATATGACTGTGGATGAGTTTTATAATAACCCGGACCATGGAAATGCGGTTGAGGGCAGAAGCCCAAAGCCGGAAAGACAGCGGCAGTATCATGTAAGGGACAAATCAAAAGAACCGGAAGAAAAAAGGAGGATACAGGAACATCAGGAAGAACTGAATAAAATTGATTTCTGGGGACGTATAATCAATTTTATCATAATAGGCATACCATTGCTGTGGATTCTGTCTTTTATAGCGTGCGGCAATACTACCCATAGGTTAGATTACTTAAATGCCATAACACACAGAAAAGCCGGCAACTATGAAAAAGCCATTGAGCTGTTTAAAGAGGCGGGAAACTACGAAGACTCCAGGAATCAGCTGATGGAAACATACCTTGCCCAGGGCGAGGCTTATATGAATTCCGGTATGTATGATGAAGCCATAACATCCATAAAAAATGCCGGTAACTATAAAGGGGCTGCGGATCTTCTCAGCGAGGTGTATTACCGAAAGGCTGCGGTCTGTGTAAGGGATGGAGATTACAGCGGTGCCATATACAATTTTGAAATGGCCGGAGATTACAGGGATTCATTGGAAATAATCGCTGTACTGGAAAAACTGAATCAGGAGCCGGACAAACTTAAAAAAAGTAATTGAAACATATCCGTAATGGAGCATAGGAGGCATTGATGAGAACCATGGATTTAAAACAGGCAGTAACTGAGTTCATACATAACCGCTGTGTCGGATTAAGGTATGATGAAGAAAAAACACGGAAAGAAAAGAATAATCATCTGTATCTCTGGGAAGAAGCCTGAAAGAAAACCAGATCCCGTACAATATGCAGATGGATACTGACAGACTATGCCTGGAAAATGCATTGAAAAGATTCCTGGCTTCAGGTGCCGCCTGCTGAAGAATATATCAAAGAGGGCGACGAGTTTATAAAGGCGCCGACCGATAAGAAAAATATATATGCTGTAATTCACCTTTCGGCATCTGACGGCTCAATAACAGACTTTGACCTGATAACCATGACAGAGTATTATGATAATTCATCAAATAATAATTCTGATAACAAAAAAGACAACTGGGATATGCGCATCCTGAATAATGATGCTCAGATCGTCTTATTAAGAAACAACAGTCTTGATAAACTGCTGCAGGAAGCGGATGTGATCCTGAACGGCAGGTCGATGACTGACGAAGAACGTATTGCATATCACATTGAGTAGAGCATACATATGATTACAAAGGGGATATTGAATATTAAGCCGAAGAGGGTATAATCCAGAATACAGTAACCAAACTCATGTAAGGGGGATACTATGAGAAAAATAGCAGTTTTAATTTCAGCATTGGTGTTATGCGTAAGTTTGCCGGGTCATGTTTATGCCGGCGAAATTAATGCCGGAGATTACGGATGTGCTGTTCAGGCAGGAGAATTTCAGGATACACCTGTTAATCTTATAATGGGATCGCAGACCGTTGAAGGAGCGGCGATACAGCATGCGGAAGGCAGCGTTATTCAGAATTCGGGATCTGCACGGCTGACAGTCAGAGATTCTTTTATTAAAGGAAT
>JABUTA010000140.1:4359-9172 GCA_021443845.1 Parasporobacterium sp. | reverse complement strand
ATGTCCATCTGTTTTTAAGCTGCCTGCCGACACAGAGCCCTGCGGACATCATGAAGGCTGTCAAAGGTGCCACCTCTCATGCACTGAGGGACGAGTTCCCTGAACTTGCCCGTATGCCGAGCCTGTGGACACGCAGCTATTTTGTATCGACTGCAGGGAACGTATCAAGCGAGACCATTAAATGGTATGTAAACACACAGAAAACAAGGAGCTGACCGTTGTACGTAATCAGACTGAAGATAAAACAGACAGAATATTTTAACGGACTGTGTGAAAAACGTTTTGCCCTCATCAACAGATGCCATAACATCCTGGTCAGACGCAGCATGCATCTCCTGAACCGCCTGAAGCATGACAGGCAGTATCAGCAGCTTCTTGATACCTACCACAGTCTCGATCCCGGAAGTAAAGAAGCAAGGGAAACAGGCAGGCAGATGAACGAGTACCGTAAAGCCCTGGGACTGTCAAAATCAGGTCTTGAATCCTATATCAAGGTGTGGCAGAAACGGTATTCCGGACATATATCAAGCCACCAGGCACAGAAGGAGGCAGAAAGGGTCATGGCCGGTGTAGAAAAAGTCCTTTTCGGCAACGGAAAAGAACTTCATTTCCGGAAACTGTCACAGGCTACTACCCTGTGCAGCAAGTCCCCGTCTAACGGTGTTTCCTTCGACAGGAAAAACATGACATTCCGCTGGATGAAGGATACGTTCTCATTAAAACCGGTCGATAAAGATGACATTTATATGATCAATGCCTTATATCCGGATGGAAACGGACCCCTGCCGGTAAGCTACTGTGAGATCAAACGCATGATGTTCCCCAACGGATGGCACTACTACCTGAATGTCTATGTAAAAGGTACTGCACCCCGGAAACACATGGCAGGCACAGGAAGGGCCGGCATCGATCCGGGCACATCCACGATGGCAGTATATGCTGAGCACAAGGTCATGCTCAGGAAACTGGCTCCAGAGGCTGAAAAGTATACAACACTACTGAAAGAAGTGCTCCGGGCAATGGATAAGTCAAGAAGGGCTTCAAATCCTGATAACTATGATCCGGAGGGCAGGGTGATCAAAGGACGCAGGACATGGCGAAGATCAGCGAGGTACCGAGAACTTGAACGTAAGTTCCGGTCTTTATGCCGCAGGAAAGCCCTGTATATAAGGCAGAGCCATTGCATCCTTGCGAATGAAGTCCTTAGAAATGCCAATGAGATCATCGTCGAGCACATGGATTACCACAGCCTGCAGCGTAAGGCAAAGAATACTGAACGTCAGGATAGAAATTCTGTCATACAGGACAGGAAAGGCAGATCAAAGGTCATCCATAAATACAAGCGGAAGAAACGCTTCGGAAGATCCCTGGGAAGCAGGGCTCCTTCAGAGTTCCTTGCAATACTGAAGCAGAAAGCAGAAGCATCAGGAGGCATTTATAATGAGATCGATACAAAGACGTTCAGGGCAAGCCAGTATGGCCATTCAGAAGATACCTATACAAAGACAGCACTCAATGAAAGATTTAAAACGATCGGCGGCATTGAAGTCCAGAGAGATCTGTACTCTGCATTTCTGATACAGCACAGTAATGACAGATATGATTCACCGGACAGACAGGCGTGCATAACAGATTTCGCAGCATTTGCAGTTATGCATGATAAGGAAATAAAGCATCTAAAGGAAACAGGTCAGTCGAGACCCTGCTGCTTTGGATTCTGAATATTGTAAAACATAAACGGGTTCAGACGTAAACCCTGTGGTAGCAAGTACCCGCCATTGAACGGTGAAAGCACAGCCCACCGAAACTCTGAAAAGACAGCCTATATCAAGGATTTATCTGAAGTGATGGCGGTCAAATATAAGAATCCCATGGTTTCAACTGTGGGAGTACGTCAATGGGAATATGAAAGCTTTTCACAGGAAGAACTGCCATATCATTCCACAGAGATAAGTATAAAAGGATCTGTACTGTCTACAGACCTGTCACTTGATAAAAATGTAAAATATGCTGACCCGCAGCAGGCATATATAGACCATACTAAGGGCTCAGTAATTCTTATCAAGTCTACAAATACAGATATCAGTATTGAAAACAGCAGGCTGGTCCCGGATGAAAACGGAACGGGTCTGATTCTTCAGACTCTGCATAATAATGACACCATGTTCATGAATGCTGTGCCGGAGGATAAGGTTTATCCGGGTATCAATGTCATGATAAAGGATTCTGAACTTGCCGGTGATATTGCCCATGAAGACTATCAGCGGGATATGACAGTCATTTTTGACAATTCATGTATAATGGGCGCAATTAATGAATACGATCTGGAGCACTGGAAAAACGTTTCGGCTGCAGAAGGATTTACTGATTTCTGCATTGATGAAAGCTACAATACCGAACACGGGATCAACGTAGAACTGAAAAATCAATCAAAATGGGTCTGCACGGAACGAAGCGAAATGACCAGCCTGGTATTTGATGAAAGCAGCGAAGTCCTGGGGGTAATTCTTGTTGACGGTAATGAGGTGGAAAACAGACCGGGTGAATTCAGAGGCAATATATGTGTGGTAGTGCTTCCTGCAGGCAGCACTGAGTCTGCAGCAGAAAAGACAACAGAGGAACCGGCTTCTGAAAACATACCGGAGGAAACGGCAGCTGCCCACGAACATAACTGGGTTCGTGATGACGGGGGAAACCCATCTGACTGCACCCATGAAGGCGGGAAACCTTATATATGTACAATATGCGGAGATACATATACCGAGTCTATTCCTGCAATGGGTCATGACTGGTATCTGTCCCAGGCCGGAACAGAGTATCCTTATCAGACCTGTTACAATGAATATACCTGCAGCAGATGCGGTGTTGTGGAAATGCGTGAGAAGGGAAGCTACAGCTGTTACTGGTATGAACAGAGTGTCTCACCTGCAAGCTGCATGATGCCGGGATTTATCGTTTATGAATGCAGCTACTGCCACAGAGTAGAAAATGCATATACTGATGGAAACGGCAACTACCTGGTTCCTGCGACGGGGCATAATTATGTTTTGAAGGTCCACATACCGGCTGACTGTGTATATGATGGATATGATTATTATCAGTGTACATCATGCGGTATGGAGCAATATGAATATTATTACAGTTACGGGTATCCGCTGTATCCGGCTTACGGACATACCTATGGAACAGCTGCCCCTGATTATATCGACGGACAGCCGGCTGCAGGGCATATATACTATTGCAGCGAATGTGTCCAGATAATCCCGGGTTCATTTGAGTATCATTATTCAATACCATGTCCTGCCTGCGGATGGAACGGAGAATACTGATGTAAAAGACTGACAGATGCGAAACCGGTGTCAATGCAGATAAGGGCTTTTTCGATTACAGGTAACATCAAAATGAAGAATAAAGATCTGATTTTTCAATTATCAACTATACAGGGTCTGGCTGCTGGAGACTGTGCCGGCACAATGACCGTTTCTGAGCTCATGACCCACGGCGACACGGGTCTCGGAACATTTAATGACGCAAATGGCGAAATGACTGTTCTTGACGGGGTGTGCTTCCAGGCTTTGGGTGACGGAAGAAATGTAATTGCAGATGCGGATGAAACTGTCCCGTTTGCATCGGTAATGTTTTTTGACTGTGATAAAAAGGAAAGCTATTCCGGTAAATCATTCGATGAATTCAAAGCTTCCACGATGGAGCTTATAAATGAGATGGGCTGCAACTCTTTTTATGTTGGCAGGCTTGAGGGGTCATTTACATGGATGAAGGTCCGTTCTGAGATAAAGCAGAATAAACCATATAAACGACTGGATAAATTTCTTTCTGAGTCCCAGAGAGTTTTTGAATACTCAGATGTAAACGGCTGGCTGGTGTGCATGTACGTTCCGGAATATGCCTCAGGTATAAATGTAACCGGCTGGCACTGCCATTTTATTTCACAGGATAAAACCCTGGGTGGCCATGTCCTGGATTTTCACATGACGGAGGGTAATCTCGAATTGGACAAAAAAGACAGCATCATGATGAAGCTGCCGGATACAGAGGTTTTCAATAAAATGAAGCTGGGAATTCAGAATGACGTGGTGGATTTTGTTGAGAAGGGAAAATAGTTATATAGCAGCAGAAAAAACAATATATCCCGGGAAGTATCAAAAGATTGCAGTTAACGACAACCTTTTTCTTTATATATGAGCAACTGCCCGGCGATGATTTTGTAAAGCCCATTGCATGGTATGACAACTGATACTGTATAATTATCACCTTATTTTTATACCAAAGAGTAAAAAGAAATACATTGTTGTTTATGGTCAGAGTTAAGTGGAGACAAATATCAGTGATGAAAAGTCGGGCAAATCAGAAAAAACGATTACGAACAATCAATTGAAAAATAATGAGATCATAAATAACAATATAAAATAAGACATAATCAAGTCAAAAATAGCAGGAGGTATATTATGGGGAAAACTAAAGTTGCGGTTGTAGGTTCGGGTTTTGTGGCCAATATTCATCTTGAGAGCTACACAAGATTCGTCAGTGATGCCGAGATAGTTGCAATATGTTCGAGAAATAAGGAAAAAGCTCAGGCGGCGGCCGATACATACGGAATTCCGAATGTATTTACTGATATGGATGAGATGCTTAAAGCTGTTGAGGCTGAGGTCGTTGATATCTGTGTTCCTAACTTCATGCATCACGATGTGTGTCTGAAGGCCGCAGAGTACGGTAAACATGTTATCTGTGAGAAGCCTCTTGCAATGTCTCTTGAAGAAGCAGACGAAATGATAGAAGCATGTGAAAGCCG
>JABUTA010000140.1:2870-4161 GCA_021443845.1 Parasporobacterium sp. | reverse complement strand
CATGCACTTGCATGGTTCAGGTGGATGAATAAGAACTGTCCTGTTAAGAGCGTATATGCTGATATGAAGACTGTATTCCATAATGAGATCACGGACTGCGATGACAATACTATCACTATCGTTGAGTTTGAAAACGGTGTAACAGGACTTGCAGAGGACAGCTGGGCCAAGCCGGGCGGAATGGATGACAGAATTGAAGTATACGGCAACAAAGGCGTAACATATGCCGATCTTTTCAGAGGCAATTCAGCCCTCACATATTCAAAAGACGGATACGGCTATGCAGCAGAAAAAGCCGGAAGTACTCAGGGGTGGACATTTACGATATTTGAAGAAGCTTTCAATCAGGGATATCCGCAGGAGCTTTCACACTTTATCGATTGCGTAAGAAATGATAAGGAGCCTGTAATAACAGGAAGAGACGGACGGGCTGTCTTAGAAATCATCTACGCAGCATATGAGAGCGCAGGGACCGGAAAGAAGGTAACACTTCCTATGGAAAAGAAGACTGTGCCTTATCCTATGGCACTCTGGAAATGATCACAATATGAAAAAATCAATATTTGAAGATTCACAGGCTGGCGGTGAGTACATCGTCAGCCTGCTTGCAGATATTGTTGCATCGGGATAATTTTCAGTTAAAGCATATATGGATTAAATGAAATTCGTTCCATTCAGGTATGTATTGGTAATATTCACCATATTGTATTGCACAGATTTCCATACAAATATACATTATTGCTAAATATTTACATTGCAAAATCGTCGTTATTAAATGCCGTTAATCCTAATCAATTCCTGTTTTTATGTTAAAATCATCCTGTTTTTATAAAATATGATTTATGGGAGATAATTAAAATGGGTATCAAAGTTGGAATTAACGGCTTCGGCCGCATTGCACGTGTGTGCATCAGGACAATGGCAAAATATTATGAAGATGAGGTCGATGTGGTAGCGATTAATCAGAGAAATGCCGAATTTGACAAGATGGCTTACATGCTTGAATACGATTCGGTTTTCGGAAGATTTGAGGGCACTATCAAGGTAACCGACTACGGTTTATGTGTTAACGGACACAGAATCCGCATCCAGTCTAATTCAAGCCTTGACGACATTGACTGGCGGGAGTCCGGTGCCGAATACATAATCGAATCAACCGGTGCCTTCAGGAGCCTTGAGGACTGCCGGAAACACATTGACATAGGGGGAGCAAAAAAGGTCATTCTGTCTGCACCCGGCAAAGAGGCAGACTTTCCCACATTTGTATGCGGAGTAAATGAGCATACATACA
>JABUTA010000140.1:0-2834 GCA_021443845.1 Parasporobacterium sp. | reverse complement strand
ACCAACTGCCTGGCGCCTCTGGTCAAGGTAATCAACGATAATTTTGGAATTAAGGAAGGTCTCATGTCAACCATCCACGCATCAACCTCCAAGCAGAAGCCTGTTGATTCAAATGGCGGCAGGGACTGGCGAACAGGACGTTCTGTATTTAATAACATCATTCCTTCCTCAACCGGTGCCGCCAAGGCTGTAGGACTTGTTATCCCTGAAATGAAGGGCAAGCTTACAGGCATGAGTTTCCGTGTCCCCTCAAATGACTGCTCAGTGGTCGACCTTACAGCAAAGCTTGAAAAGAAGACCAGCTATGAAGAAATCTGTGCAGCAATAGAAAAAGCATCGCTGACAAACATGCAGGGGATCATTGAATATAACACTGATGATCTGGTATCTTCAGATATAAGGGGAAATATGCATACCTGCGTATTTGATAAAAATGCCGGAATAATGCTCGGCGATGATTTTGTAAAGCTCATTGCATGGTATGACAACGAGTGGGGTTATTCATCCAAGATAGTATCCCTCATAAAGCATATGGCACATATTGATCAGGCTGCAGCAGTCCTGAACAATTAATATAATGATTTTATGGAAATGGAGGTAGTTATGAAGTTAAGAAGATTACTGGCTGTTTTATTGGCAGCATGCATGGTATTCAGCTTTACAGCCATGGCGGCTGATCCTGCAGGCAGTGAAGGTGCACCTGCGGAAGAATCAGAAGGAGAATCAGCAGGCGGTGAAGGTGAATCCGGCGGCAGTGAAGGCGGCTCAGGAGGCAGCACTCCGAGTTATATCGGGATCAGCGACGGTGAGATCACTGTTACAGAAAGCGATACTGCTGTTTTTGAAGGCAAAATACCGGATTTTGCCGCTGCACCGATCACCGGGGTCAAGTTTATCGGGAAATCTACAGGTGACAAGTTCCTGTCGGTTTCATCATCTGATCATGTTGATGTTATAGGGGAAGTCGATGGCTTCTCAGCCTTCCTCGGTGACGTGGAAGATGTTTATGACGCACCGAATCTTGCGGACATCTTCACCAATGAAGGTCTTAATCCAAATGCTGAAGGGTACGATCTGGATTATACATGGATCAGTCAGATAGACTGGGATAAGAACAGTGCCACATACGGAAAATATACACCTGTAACGATCGCAGGCCAGGCACTGGTATCAAAACTTCTGGACGGCGGATATAATGTATGGATCGAAGGCGGTTCGGGAGATGATGAAACAGGAAACAGAGGACCTACCCAGGTATCCGTAAGCGGCGGCGCAGCCCTGGAAGTAGTCAATGCCTATATCTACAGTGAAGGACTGGAAGGCCTTGCCATTTCCAACATGGGTTCTGCAGATAAAAGTTCTACCATGGTAGTCAAGGATTCTCTGCTGGTAACAAGAGGATATGTTCCTGCATATGCAGGACAGTCCGAGAACCTTCCGAATGACCCGCTGCTGGTAACCGGTGCTGACCGTACCAACCTGTCGGGCGGTGAGAGCGTTACATACTATTATGACTCTGTGCTGACCGTGGACGGATGGGCATCCCTTTCAACAGACTCTGCCCAGGGCGCAGGTGTCGACCTGATAGCTGTTAATACGTTTGCTTCAGCTCTTCTGGGAGGCTACGGTACATACGCTGACACTAACTGCCGGGATTATTTCTATGGTACGGTTCTTGAAGGTGCCGAGATAGGTGTTATCATTGCAGGTACAGGCGAAGTAAGCATGTACGACGGCAATGAAGCCATGGAAGACGGAGTTGCCCATAGGGTAGGCCTGAACAAAGATCTTGATCCGATGGAATTTGCTTCAAAGAATTACAATGAACTGGGAGGCTCTACAATTGCCGGCGGGCGCAATGCATTAATGATTCATCTGGCAGGTTCTGCTTCTGCAGATCCTCAGGGTTATTTCTATGCGAAGGACAGCGCACTTATAACAGACCGTGATCTTCTGTCTGATGCTGATACCGAATACAGCATCAACGCAACATGGTACGGCCGTGAACTCAGCCCTAACATACAGAAATATATCGAGTATGTATCAGGCGACGACATAATCCTCAAAAGCACAAATGCCGAAGTTGTTCTGGATAACGTAGAGATGACATCATACAACAACGTACTGATCCACTCACTCCTTAACAATGATACTAGCACACCTGAGACTCCGGCAGGAACCAATGCCTGCGGAAACAGAATCACCATGTCCAACATGACCGTATCAGGCGACATCATTGATGAGGACTATGAGCGTGTTATGACAGTATTATTTGATAATACAACCATCAATGGTGCAGTCGTAAGCGGCACCTGCGAAAGCTGGACAAGTTACTGGCTGAACAACGGATATGCTGAGGATTACACCATAGGTCTTGCATCCAACACATTTGGCCAGGAAGCAGCTCTTGATGCCTTCGTACACAGCGTAGTCATGAATGAAGACGGCACATATACCGTAAATGAGTACGGTGATGATCAGGGTACTGCAGTATCCCTTGTAAACGGATCCGTATGGAATGTCACAGCAGAAAGCAATGTCACATCACTTTCTGTTGACGGTACTTCTGTGATCAACGGTATTATCACTGTTGATGGTGAAGTGGTTGAAATTCCTGCAGAAGGCGGGGCATGGACAGGCAATATTGTCATCACACCTGCAGCATGATCAGGCATATTAATTGACTGAAATTAAGGGCAGCAAATCATATTAAGGTTTGCTGCCCGTTTATTCAAATTATGTTAAACTAAAATTTAACGCTGTTTGAATGTAAACGGTACAACGTTTATATATAAGGATGTAATTAAAAAGGACGGTCATATGACCGTCCTTTT
>JABUTA010000013.1 GCA_021443845.1 Parasporobacterium sp. | reverse complement strand
GCATTCAGCTTATATCAGAATGGTACTTATAATAACCTGCTTATCAAAGACAAGAACAATCATCCTACCCAGCTGGCTACATATATTCAGGCTGCGGCACTGTATGCCGTACTTTATCCTGAAAACAATGTATTCGATGCTGCCGGATCTTTCTTAGGTGGATCGGAATCAAAACTGGTCAGATTGGACGGAAGTTTCGGCATTAATTATTCCACATTATATAGAGAGTGTAAAGGCTTTGAGGATGAGATCATTATCCGCACAGCTGCCTTTATTGCTGATTGCACCGCCAGAGGAATGAAGCTGAATTCTGTAAACGATGCGGCAGCATGGAAAGAAAACATTTACCTGGATAATTATATCCATATCTTCCACAAGGCAACGGTTGTATTTGATAAAAACTGTGATGATGCGGTTTCAACCTTTAAAAAGCAGACTCTATGGTGCGGTAATAGTGATAATAAATTTACAGGTGATATAAGCAGAACCGGTTATACCTTTAAGGGATGGGCATTGCAAGCTGATGCCAAAACTGCTGACTATCAAAAAAATGCGAAAGTTAAAGATTCGTGGATAGAGCGTGTTTATAATAATGACAACCTATACAAAAATGATACCATAGTTCTGTACGCGGTATGGGAGAAGAATAACAGTGCCCTGGTAATATTTGATGCAAACGGAGGGAAAAATAATACGTTTGGAAGTCAGGAGTTTATTCCGGGTAAAAAAGGACAGAAATTTACCGGATCGGTTACCAGAGGCGGATATGAGCTTGTGGGATGGAGTCTTGATCCTAAGGCAGCAACACCCAGATATAAGCCAAACAGTGGAGTAAGTGACAGTTTTATTGAGTCTGTAATGACAAAGTATAAAGGAACGGTCAGACTGTATGCCGTTTGGGAGCGGAGCAACCATGCCATGGTAATATTTGACGCGAATGGTGGAACGGATAATACATTTGGCAGTCAGATATTTGTTTTCGGGAAAGAAGGACAGAAGTTTACCGGAACAGTTGCCAGAACAGGCTATGTGTTTACAGGATGGAGTCGTGATCCTGAAGCAGAAACCCCGAGGTACAAACCCAACAGCGGAGTCAGCGACAGCTTTATTGAGTCGGTTATAACGAAATATGAAGGTACTGTTACACTTTATGCGGTCTGGCAAAAGAACAACAGTGCGCTGGTAATATTTGATGCCAATGGTGGAAAAAACAACACATTCGGAAGTCAGGAGTTTGTTCCGGGTAAAAAAGGACAGAAATTTACCGGATCAGTTACCAGAAACGGCTATATACTTGCAGGATGGAGTCTTGATCCTAAGGCTGCAACGCCGAGGTACAAGCCTTACAGCGGAGTAAGTGACAGTTTTATTGAGACCGTAATGTCCAAGCGTAAAGGAGTTGTAACACTTTATGCAGTATGGGAACCTGCAAAAGTAACAGTGACATTTGACGGAAACGGCGCAGATACCAATACATTTACACAGCAAACATTCACATGCGGCAAAAGCGGACAGTATTTTCACGGTAAAATTTCACGAACAGGATACGATTTTTCGGGATGGTCATTCAGCAAAACCGATACAGCCGGAAGATATAAAGTGAACAGTAATGTTACCGATACGTGGATATATACAAATGCAGTAAATGCATACAATGGAAATGTAACACTTTATGCTATATGGAAACCGAAAACCTGCACGGTTATATTTAACGGGCAGGGGGCAGATATCAATATCTTTGGAAGTCAGGTCTTTGTGTACGGAAAAAACGGCCAGAGATTCGAAGGTATTATCCAGAAGGACGGATACAGATTCCTGGGATGGTCATTAACTCCGGACGGAGAACCTAAATATTTATTAAATAATAAGGTGAAGGACTATTTCATTAACAACGTTGCAACTAAAGCATGCTGGAAGGGTACCATTAATCTTTACGCAATTTGGGAAGAAATTGAAACAGAACCTGAAACAGAAACTGCAACTGATGAGATTTCTTCTGAAGACGTAACGGAGGAGACAGTACCGTCTGAAACGGTTGATGATGAAAATACCGGCATACAGGAAACTCCGGATGAGCCGATGAACGATGAGAGTGAGGCATCATCTGAGGAAGATGAGGATTCTGAATCATCAGGTGAAGAGAGAAGTCCGGAAACAGATTCCGCAGAAACGGGAACTGACAGCAGTCCTTCCGAACAGCCTGAGTCGGAGCCTTCACAGGAACCTGAGGCGGAACTTTTTTCATAACAGTACTGATCTGATACAGATGGATACAAATTACACTTATATTCTGCGATGTTCAGACGGGACATTTTATACCGGATGGACCAATGATATGGAAAAACGTCTTACGGCCCATAATTCCGGCAATGGTGCCAGATATACCCGCAGCAGGCGACCTGTGGAACTGGTATACACGGAAATATCACCTACGAGGCAGGAGGCCATGAAGCGGGAAGCAGCCATAAAAAAACTCACCAGAAAGCAGAAAGAAGATCTTATAAGACAGCACGGCATATCGTGCTGACAGAAAAGCCGTTCGGTATCAGACGTACCGAACGGCTTGATTTTTATCTGATCAGTCCAGATACATTGAGGTATACATGGCATCGGCTATCAGGACGTTTTCCTGATTTCTCAGTTCCACCATATGCACGGTTGTTCTGTGTCCGACTTTTCTGTCGGTAAGGTACGATGTGAGAATGTCGCCTTTGTGTGCAGGTCTGTAATAATGCATTGAACCATCCATTCCCACGGCTTTTCTGCCGAGGCATATGTCGTAAGCGGCAACGGTCTGGTCGCATATGGTATACATGATTCCGCCATGTACTATTCCGATGGCGTTCAGATGTTTCTCTTCTATTTCCACACTCATGCAGAATCTTCCGTCATCACTGACGAATATATTATCGAGACCCAGGAGTGCTATGGCTCCCGATCTGTTATTTTCTGACTCAAGCAGGGACAAATCAACTTTCTGAATATTCAAAATCAATACCTCCGGTAAGTAATACGGTCCGCAGACCTTTGGCAGTTCCGCAATATCCGGGATGCTGCTGCCGGATAATTATATACCCCCGGTGTCCGGGGAGCAAACTGTTTTAGAGGAACAGAAGCCTGGAAAATCAGCATATAGAATAATTATGTAAAAAATCAACAAAAATATGTTTAAAATTTAATAATAATTCAAGCAGATATTATAAACATACACTTTAAATCAGTGAAAAAAAGATTATAATAAGAGTGATTTTTTTAAAAATAAGTGGGGAGGTTAGAATTATGTTTAAAAAAATTACTAATGGCTGTGTTCGTGTGATCAGCCGATGGCTTCCGGACCCGTTCCTGTTTGCCGTAATCTTAAGTATCATTGTTTACATTGCTGCAATGATCGCTACAGGTATGGGACCTCTTAAAATCCTTGATTCATGGGCAAATGCCAAGGGGTTCTGGGGACTGCTGTCATTCTCAATGCAGATGGCCTGTGTTCTTGTATTCGGATCTGCCATGGCATCATCCAGACCGGTCAAGGCAGCTTTAAGAAAGGTTGCCGGCCTTGCAAAGAACAACTTCCAGGCTATTTTTGTTACAGCATTTATCTCTACTATCTGCTGCTGGCTGAACTGGGGATTCGGTCTTATTGCAGGTGCCCTTCTTGCAAAGGAAGTTGTAAGAAGAGTTCCTTCAGTTGACTATCCGCTGCTTATCGCATCAGCTTACTCAGGATTCGTTGTATGGCATGCAGGTCTTTCAGGATCCATTCCTCTGGCTCTGAATTCAGGCTATACTATTTTCGCAGGCGAAGCTAATGAAATGACTTTCAATGCTCCTACATCCATGACATTATTCCACCCGATGAATATTATCATGGTACTGGTTATCCTGTTTGTAATGCCTTTCGTCCTTTATGCTATGCACCCTCACAAAGACAAAGTCATCACAGTTGACCCGTCTCTCCTTAAGGACGAAGAAGAAATCAAGCATGAGAGAAAGACTCCTGCAGACAAAATGGAACAGTCCAGAATTCTCTGGATCATCCTCTGCGTTGCAGGTTTTGTTTACATCATCTATAACTTTATCAGAAACGGTCAGGCAGGCAAGGATGTTGCGGCATCTCTTGACCTCAACACAGTTAACTTCATATTCCTGTTCCTGGGTATTTTATTCCACGGCAGCCTTAGAAGCTACATCGATGCTGTTGAGCAGGCAGTTAAAGGCGCTGCAGGTATCATTCTTCAGTTCCCGTTCTATGCAGGCATTATGGGTATGATGACAGTTGCAAATGCTGAAGGAACATCACTGGCAAGTGTTATTTCCAACTTCTTCGTAAGTATTTCCAACCCTGTCACATTCCCGCTTCTTACATTCCTCAGTGCAGGTATCGTAAACTTCTTCGTTCCATCAGGCGGCGGACAGTGGGCTGTTCAGGGACCGATCGTTATGCCTGCAGCTGCAACAATGGGTATTGAGCCCGGACGTGCGGCAATGGCTATTGCATGGGGCGACCAGTGGACCAACATGGTTCAGCCGTTCTGGGCACTGCCGGCACTTGGTGTTGCCAAGCTGTCAGCCCGTGATATCATGGGATATCTGGTAATCATTCTTGTATTTACAGGACTTGTTGCCTGTCTCGGCTTCCTGGCATGGGGCCTGTTCTTCTAGAACTGAACAGAAGCTATTAATTTCGAAAACTGTTACAGGTTACCCGGTCATTATGGGGCTGTGCATAAGGTGCATCACACCGGGGCACAGCCCCTTTTGCATAACATAATTTTTTTGCAGAACCTTCATAAAACAGACACAATGTTCTGCTAAAAATATCAGCATAAAGTAAAGATATTTCACGGATATCAACAGGATATCAGAAAGGACGAAAACATGATCAAAAAGATTTTATTATTAACTGTCTGTGCAGCGATGGCAGCAAGCATGTGCGCGTTTGCAGGAGAGGCAGAAGCACCTGCAGCAGATATGCCGAACCCGGTTCAGGAATGCAAGTCTGCCGATGAACTTGTTCAGAAGGGTGGTATCCCTGTGGATGCACCGGAGGGCGCAGAAGATGTTAAGTACAGTGTGATCGTTTCTGCCGAAGAAGGTCAGGAAATGATAGAGCAGGTTGAATTCACACTTGACGGTGTGAGATACTGCTACAGGGCAATGTCTACAGACAAGCTGGATATACTGGCACCCGCAGGGGATGAGAATACCCCGGATAACGAGATAGCCGATATCCTTAACGGTGACAAGGAGTGTATCGCAAAAGATATCGCAGGAATGTATTTCAAATGGGAAAACTGCGGAACAGCTTCCATCTCAGAACGCAAGGCTGTATGGGCATGCAATAATGACAAAGAAGGTATGATTGCATGGCTTGATGTTGTACCTGGAATTGTATACAGCATTTCAATGTCAGAGAAGGCTTCAGCAGAGCAGCTCATAAAGGTTGCAGAAGCATGCTTCGTTCCTGCCCAGGGAGAAGTTGATGCAGATGCCCCGGCAGCAGAATAATAAAACACCGGGATGATTTTCATTTGATCAGGTAAAAATAAAGCTGAGGATGTTACAGACCTGCAGAGCAGGCAGGGAACATCCTCAGCTGTTTTTTTAATAGAAACTGAAAACTGCATGCGTTATAATATCCCGGAATTTGCAGAAACTGATTGTAATATCAGGGGAAAATACATTATAATAATGCGGTAACGGCTGTCGGAAATAAAACCGGCGGGCAATTCCGGTAATATATCAAAAGGAGAACCAGAATGGAACAGAAATTTTATGTATGTGAACATTGCGGCAATATTATCGCAAAGGTAAAAGACAGCGGCGTACCTGTAATGTGCTGCGGACAGAAGATGACAGAGATCGTGCCGGGTGCTGTAGACGCTGCAGTTGAAAAGCATGTTCCCCAGTACGAAGTTGTGGGCAGCGTTGTTAACGTTACAGTAGGCTCAGTTGAGCATCCTATGGCTCCTGAGCATTTCATAGAGTGGATTTCCATTCAGACAAAGAACGGGAATCAGCGTAAGGTATTGCAGCCGGGAGACGCTCCGAAGGCAAGCTTTGCATTAATTGAAGGCGATGAGATCGAAGCAGTATTTGCTTACTGCAATCTTCACGGACTCTGGAAAAAATAAAATGGACAAAATAATAAAATAAACATATAACAAGAAAAGGAGATTTAATTATGAAGGGTAAAGGACTCTTAAAGGTTTGCGGTATTCTGATGATCATATTTGCGGGAATCAGTCTTATTGTTACTGTTCCGGCAATAATCGGAGTGGTTGCATTGAGTGCATCTGTATCTGCCGGACTGGGAGCTATTGTACTGATAGGATTGATCATCGGCATTGCCGGCTCGATTATTGAGCTGATCGTAGGTATAGTAGGTGTCGCAAACTGTGCAAAACCTGAAAAAGCAAAGACATGTCTTGCATGGGGTATAGTAATCTGTGCAATCACCGTTATTTCACTGATTATCTCACTTGTGGGCGGAGGTTTAAGCGGATTATCTATAATCCTCAGCATTATTTCAGGTCTGGCTCTGCCGGTACTTTTTATTGTCGGCGCAGTGAAAAATATGAATTCATAATATTGAAGATGTCAGAAATCCCGGAGAGGTGGGGATACTTCTCCGGGATTTTTTGCTGAAAATGCGGATATTCCGGTCGGGATAATCAATTAAATATTAAAATAATTTGAGAATTCCGACGTAAAGTTGTATAGTATCTGTATGAAATTATATACAGAATAAAAATCCGGAGGAGAATAAAAAAATGAAAATAGGTGTGTGTTCAAATGTTCGCGGTGATTTACCATGGAGAGAGGCTCTCGAGTATTTTGCAGCAAAAGGAATTCAGATGGTAGAAGTAGGTGTAGGTGCCTATCCGGGCAAGGATCACTGTGATGCGGACATTCTGTTAAACGACGAGGCAGCATATGCAGAATGGAAGCAGGCACTGGAAGACACCGGAATTCAGGTATCAGGCTTTTCATGTCATGGTAATCCTGTTCATCCGAATAAGGATTTTGCGGCAGAATCTGATAAGGCATTACATGATGCTGTCCTTATGGCAGAAAAATACGGAATCTCAAATATCGAATGCTTTTCCGGCTGTCCGGGTGACAGCGAAAATGCAAAATATCCTAACTGGGTAACATGCCCATGGCCTAATGATTTCGGTGATATGCTTGAGTGGCAGTGGAATGAAGTTCTTATTCCTTACTGGAAGAACTTTGTAGAGTTTGCAAAAGCTCACGGTGTAACAAAGATCGGCTTTGAAATGCATCCGGGATTCTGCGTATACAGCACCCAGACATTATTAAGACTCCGTGAAGCAGTGGGTCCTGAAATCGGTGCCAACTTTGATCCTTCCCATCTGTTATGGCAGGGTATGGATCCTGTGACTGTTATCCGTGCATTGGGAAAGGAAAACGCGATTTTCCATGTTCACGCAAAGGATGTAAGAATTGATAATAACAATACGCGTCTTAACGGCGTACTGGATACCAAGTCCTATGCAGATGAGATTAACAGATCATGGATCTTCCGTTCATGCGGATACGGTAATGACACCCTTTACTGGAATGACATTATCTCCAACCTCAGAATGATCGGTTATGATTATGTTATGTGCATCGAGCATGAAGATTCTCTCATGAGCCTTGATGAAGGCCTTGAAAAAGCAGTTTCATGCATGAAGCAGAGCATTATCAGAGAGCCGAAGCTTACAAATGCAAGATGGATCTGATAAATAATATAATTGCATCTTGAAAAATTATTAAAATTCTATAATAATACCTGTTGTGCAATTATTGCCGGGAAGCAGAAGGTAAATGCTCCTCATGGCGCATATAATGATTATCGGAGGCAGAACTGAACATGAATATAGTCAAAAAAGTTAATATACCGGATTGTGAGATAGCTCTGGAGGGGCGTCTTGATACTTCCACATCTCCGGAACTGGAAAATGAACTTAATCAGCTGCAGGAAGGTGTTACTGATCTGACATTTGATTTTTCGAAGCTTGATTACATTTCATCAGCAGGGCTTCGTATACTTCTCACTACCCAGAAAAAGATGATGAAGATAGGAAGCATGAAGCTTAAGGGTGTAAACCCTGACGTAATGGATGTATTTGAGATTACAGGTTTTGCTGATATCCTGACTATCGTATAAGTCTGCAGATGGTATTCGTAATACTGAAATAATAAAAAGCAGATCCGGGTTATATAAGACCGGGATCTGCTTTGTTTTTATTTCTGTTTTTATTTATTTGCCATTCTGTAGATTTCAAGCATATCTGACTCATCAAGAGGCTTTGCGGAACCTCTCGGACCGCCCTGGGCCACATAGCATTTATGTGCCAGCAGAGCCAGGTCATCATCTGAAGGGTTTATGCCCAGTTCTCTCAAGTTTACCGGCATGTTTATTTCGTGATAGAAGGATTCCATTGCCTCTATGCCTTTTATGGCGATTTCTTCGTCAGTGCCTTCTTCGGCCACCCCCATTACATTTACGGCAAATTTTCTGAATCTCGGCAGGCAGTCTTTATATACATATCGTGCCCAGCTGCCCCATACTGCAGCAAGTCCTGCACCGTGAGCCACATCATAGAGACCTCCCAGTTCGTGCTCAAGCTGGTGAGGCATCCAGTCACCTCCGTCACTTCCGCATCCGGTGAGATTATTATGAGCAAGACTGCCGGACCACATCACTTCCGCCCTTGCGTCGTAATTCTGAGGATCCTTTATCAGGATTTTTGCATTTTCCTTAACTGTCCTTAAAAGCCCTTCGGCCAGGCTGTCGGTTATTTCCATATTGCCGCCGTTTGTAAAATACCGTTCCATGGTATGCATCATTATATCTGTGCATCCGCAGGCTGTCTGGTAGTCAGGAAGGGTCATTGTGAATGTAGGATCCATGATGGCGAACTTTGGACGGCATATATCATTGCCGTAGCCACGCTTTATCCAGCCTTCTTCTTTGGTGATGACTGAAGAATTGCTCATTTCGGTTCCTGTTGCCGAAAGGGTAAGGATAACCCCTATGGGCAGGCAGGCTGTGGCCTGTCTTTTCCGGTCATAGAAGTCCCATACATCTCCCTCATTGGCCACTCCGTAACCGATTGCCTTAGCGGAATCAATGGCACTTCCGCCCCCCACGGCCAGGATAAAGTCGACATTTTCCTTTTTGCAGAGATCAATGCCTTCATACACCAGTGAGAGTCTGGGGTTGGGGACAGCTCCCCCCAGCATGACATAATCAAAACCGGCCTCATCAAGCATGGCCTGCACTCTGCCCAGCAGACCTGAACGGATGACGCTTCCGCCTCCGTAATGAACAAGAAGCTTTCTGCCTCCGAACTCATTAAGGAGCCCGATAAGACGGCTTTCTGTGCCTTTGCCGAATGCGACCCTTGTAGGTGTATAGAAATCAAAATTATACATATGAGATCATTCCTTTCTGTAAATTATCTGTAAAATATGTTACCTGTTAAGCGTGGTTCGTAAAATGCCGTACATTTTCCGGGAGTAACGTATCCGCTGAATGAAATATCAAAAGCTGCTCAATATATTGCTGAAGCAGGGATGAAAGCATTATACCAGAATGTTATGTAAACTGTCGACGGTTAGCCTTGACCAACTCATATATGCCGTGTTAATCTGCATAAACTTATAACTGAACAGGCATCAAAAGATATCCGCTTTTGTAAGCCGGGCTGCATTATGCGGCAGCGGAGGCATTCTTCGCAGGACAGTGAGAACCGATCCCGAATACAGCACGGGACAGCAGTAACTGGTTTTGCAGAAGAATCTGCAGGGAAAGGCGGTATCATGAATAAACCGAATATTAATAATAACGGCTCTGTTTCTGAACAGTACCTTAAGACAGCGATACGGGTATCGCGTCGGGGACTGATCGGGAACATTTTTTTATCGGCATTTAAACTGCTGGCCGGAATTCTGGCCCACTCTCAGGCTATGATATCAGATGCGGTCCACTCGGCATCTGATGTGCTCAGTACAGTTGTGGTAATGATCGGGATCAATATTTCAAACAAACAGCCGGATAAGGATCATCCTTACGGACATGAAAGAATGGAAAGTGTGGCATCAATAATCCTTGCAATGCTTCTGGCTGTGGTAGGTATAGGGATAGGATATAAAGGTGTGCAGAGCATTGCTGATGGAAGCTATCTGACGTCAGAACCTCCCCGGCTGCCGGCGCTGATAGCGGCTGCTGTATCCATTGTTGTGAAGGAGTGGATGTATCAGTATACGATGCGTACCGCGAGGAAAATCGGGTCATCAGCTCTTAAGGCAGATGCATGGCATCACCGTTCTGATGCTCTTTCTTCCATAGGATCTCTCATAGGTATAGCAGGTGCAAGACTGGGGTGTCCTGTGCTGGACCCGATAGCTTCTCTGGTAATATGTATTTTCATACTTAAGGCAGCAGTTGACATTTTCAGGGATGCGGCAGATAAAATGGTTGACCGTTCCTGCTGTGAAAAGCTGGTATCCGATATCAGGGATACTGCCCTGTCGGCAGACGGTGTAATGGGAATCGACAGTATCATGACCAGGCAGTTCGGTTCAAGAGCTTATGTTGATATGGAGATAACGGCTGAGGGCAGTCTGTCCCTGAATGAGGCTCATGACATTGCGGAAAGGGTTCACACCCTGATAGAAGAAACTTATCCGGAAGTCAAACACTGCATGGTACATGTAAATCCATCAGCTGATCCGGACCATGAAGTACCTTCTGAGTACACGGCAGGGGCATGATATCCCAGGATATCATGCCCCTGCCTCCTTTTAACAGGCAACGGGCAAACAGCATTCTTGCATAAACATAAGGCAGGCACTTTGCAGGTGAAGGGTGCATTAAATATAAATGAGGTGTATAATACTATATCAGCAGTATGTTTACTCCTGGGACGGCATCTTCATAAAGACTGACGGCTCGGATGGGAAATGGTTTTATATTCCGGGAGGAAAATTCTACAATACCACAGGGATGATTACCATCGGAGACATGGAATACGCAGCATGAATCGCTAAATAAAAATACATCGGGTAATTCGGATTGAATCGAAAGGAGAAAAATAAGTGAAAAAGGGAAATGTTACAAAATTTACAGCTTTTACGGCTGCACTTGCAGCGGTGATGCTGTTTGCAGTACCGGTAATGGCAGATAATTACACTACCACCCCTATCAATGATTATTTAAACGGATATACATATTCGGCGGTACATACCAATAACCTGATGGATGTTGTGGTGCAGTCATCGTATGGATACTGCCCGTTGAAAAGCGGAGCAGGCTATAATTATGGAGATATCACAACCATAGGAAACGGAACGACACTTTATATAACGGCAGTCAGCCAGAGCGGTGACGGTATCGTGTGGGGGTATACATCCTACGGCGGATATGCAGGATGGATTCAGATCAATCAGACGAGAGTCATAAGTGTGGAGAACTCCTCCAGAGCAGTATATGATGTAACGGTATCGGTTCCCCAGTATATTTCCCTGAAGGCAGGTCCGGGCGCAGAATACCCGGAGCTTTATAAACCTTACAACGGTCAGGTATTCTGTATTACCCAGACCTGTACCAACAGTTTTGACGGCCGCCCATGGGGACTGACATCCGTAAACGGTATTACAGGCTGGGTTTCACTTAACTGGACTGTAAGGAACAGTTCTGTCACATATAATCAGTCAAGGGATACAGTATTTTATAATAATGTTTATTATACCTGCGTCAGCTCTTCTGACGGATTCCTGAATATGAGAACCGGCCCAAGTGTATCCTGCCCTGTGATCACTCCGATGTACAACGGAACTTACATGACAGTAACAGCGGCTGTAGACAACAGCAGGGAAGATCTTACATGGGGTCTTACAACATACAACGGGATGACAGGCTGGGTTACAATGAACAATTCTACCGTTACAGGCGTGGAAAATGCCAGCACTGCCGCATATTACGTATCGGTACAGAATTCCGCCAACCTGAAACTTCGTACAGGTCCCGGAACAGAATATGCCCTTCTGATCGATTATGTACCCCAGGGAACAAATCTCTATATTACAGAGACTGTTATCAACAGCTTTGACGGCCGGCCATGGGGAAAAACAACCATTTACGGAACCCAGGGCTGGGTATCTCTCAACTGGACATACAGAGCCCCCGGAAACTGATGCCGGATACGGCTGTTGTTCGGAAGTGCATACAATTGCATTGAAGTGAATACCTTATTATGCTATATTGAAAACGAGTATGGCAACATATTAATTTGTATTTCGGAGGTAACTAAATGGCAACCAAAAAAGTAACCGAGAAGAAAGAAGAAATAAAAGCTGCAGCTGAAATACCGGAGGTTAAGGCTGAAACAGTTCCCGCAGAGGAAAAGAAACCTGCAAAAAAGGCAGCAGCAAAGAAGACTGCTGCTGCGGAAAAGAAAACAACAAAGAAAACAGCAGCAAAAAAAGCTGATGATAAAGTGCCTGCAGCTAAGAAAACAACCAGAAAAACCACAAAGAAGGCTGCAGCTGAAGAAGCCGTTATAGAACAGCCTGAAGAGATAAAGGCTGATACAGTTGAAGCAGCTGAAGCAGCTCCGGAAGTTACTGAAACCGTTGTAGCAGCTGTGCCGGCTGAGGCAGCAGCTGAACCCGAAGAAGAATTTGAACAGCAGAAGTTTGACTGGCCTGAAGAAGCAGCCCCTGCAGAGGAAGCCGCTCCTGAAGAGACTGCTGACGAAGCCCCTGCAGAGGAAGTATACGAGGAACCTGCATATCAGGAGCCTGTATATGAATCCCCGAGAAGAAGCATTGCATTCATCGGATCGGAATGCTTCCCGTTTGTCAAGACCGGAGGTCTGGGTGATGTCATGTATGCACTCCCGAAGGAGCTTGCAAAGCAGAACTGCGATGTCAAGGTAATCATCCCCCGTTATCACTGCATACCTCAGAAATTTCAGGAAAAGATGGTATACAAGGGAGCATTCCAGATGGATCTCTGTTCAGACGGCAGATCATTCTATGTGGGAATCATGGAATATGTATGGGACGGCGTTGTATATGATTTCATTGATAATGATGAATTCTTCAGCTGGGGCAAGCCATATACCAATCTTGTGGATGATATCCCGAAATTCTGCTATTTCTCAAAGGCGGCCCTGGCAGCACTCAATTATATGAACTGGATTCCTGATGTTATCCATTGCCATGACTGGCAGGCAGCTCTGGTGCCTGTATATCTCAGGACGATGTTCGGAGATACACCGCTTTCAAGATCCAAGACCATGCTGACCATCCATAACCTGCGTTTCCAGGGTATCTACAACATACCTACAGTACGGTACTGGTCAGGACTTCCGGATTATGTATTCAATAAGGATGCTCTGAAGGAAGGATATGAAGATGCCAACATGATGAAGGGCGGTCTTACATACTGCAATATGATCACCACCGTAAGCAATACCTATGCATGGGAAATCCAGACCAGGGAATACGGCGAGCATCTTGATGCACACCTCAGATATCATAAAGGTAAGATCAGAGGCATAGTTAACGGTATAGATTATGATATCTGGAATCCTTACACAGATCCGATGGTTTATAAGAACTACGATATTACCAACGTTCTTCCATATAAGAAGGAGAACAAGCAGAACCTTCAGGAATCTCTGGGTCTTGTACAGGATGATCATAAATTTGTTATCGGACTCATTTCCCGGCTTACAGACCAGAAGGGTCTTGACCTGGTAAATTCCATCATTCCTGCAGTAATGGACGAGCATACCCAGATAGTTGTTCTCGGCACAGGTGATGCTGTTTATGAAGATTCATTCCGTTATTATGAGAACGCTTACAAGGGCGATGTATGTTCAAACATCATGTATGATGAAGGAAGAGCACACATGATCTATGCAGGAGCAGATGCACTTCTGGTACCTTCACAGTTTGAGCCATGCGGGCTGACCCAGCTGAATGCAATGCATTACGGCACCATTCCGATCGTTCGTGAAACAGGCGGACTTAAGGATACGGTCGAACCGTATAACATCAATACAAATACAGGCAACGGATTCACATTTGACCGTTATGATGCAGGACTTCTTCTTGATGCCATCAACAGGGCCAAGACTCTCTTCTTCGAGAACCGCTGGTGCTGGGATGAGATGGTTCAGAGGGACATGGACAAGAATGTTTCATGGGCTGTTTCTGCAGCAAGATATAAAGACCTTTATCTTGAACTGACTATGTAAATCATGCTTTTAATGATGCCGGATGTTCACTGAAAGTACCGGCAGGAAAACTGAATAAGACGATCATCACTTCGGGTATAAACTCTGTACGGTTTGTGCCCGAAGTTTTTGTGTATTTTGCAATACAAACGCATTGTGAATATCAATTAAAATCCGCCAGTCGGAAAATGAATGAAAGTATCAAAAAAATGCATAATTATTGCAAAAAAAACATTGAAATCACCTTGGATTTGGTTTACTATCACACAATATATTGTATTTTTTAAAGTACATTATACGTATAAAAATGTTTGGAAAGGACAGAATTTATGGAATTACAGATTCAGGATCTGGTCACATCGATACGCAAAGAGGGAATTGATGCGGCCAACGCTGAAGCTGAAGTAATTATCTCCGAAGCTAAGAAAAAAGCCGAGGAAATAGTTGCAGCTGCAAAGGCTGAAGCGGTTAATGTAAAAAATGCTGCCGAAAAAGAAATCGCCATTCTGCGTGAAAGTGCAGCAATAAGCGCAGATCAGGCCAAGAGAGATGCTATGCTTTCGTTTAAGGCAGAAGTTGAGGCCCAGTTCAGGAAGATCCTTTCTGCAAAGACCGGCACAGTGCTTTCAGGGGATGCTCTCGGAACGCTTATAAAGGCGGCTGTTGTCGGTGAAGATGTTTCGGCATATGCCGCAGAAGTTGCCCAGGTAAGTGATTCGCTTAAGGCAGAACTGGCAGACGAGATTTCCAAAGGACTGGAGCTCAGGCCTTCAAAGGGCATTCAGGCAGGATTCAGGATTGCTGCAAAAGACGGCTCGGGATATTTTGACTGTACAGACGATGAGATAATGCAGATGCTTATGCCTTACTTCAGAAATCTTGATTTCTAACAGGAGGTTAACATGGCTTTATATTATTATCTGATATCGAGCCTGCCGGACCTCAGGACAGATGCTCAGATGCCCATTACCTATGATGAGTGGCTGCAGTCATGTCAGTCAAACGTAAGTGAAGAGAAATTCGAGTTCCTGCAGAATCTTACCCTTGATTCATCAGAAGGTCCTCTTATTAGGGAATGGGCCTTTGTGTACGGAAATCTCATGAGGGAACTCAGTTATCAGAGAAGTATGAGGATGGGAAAATCCTACGGAGTTTCCTATGATAAGGATTCCGAATATACCATGGTGGCATCGGCTGCACTGGCGGCAAAGAACCCTCTGGAGGCGGAGAAGATACTTCTTGATTACGAATTTGATGTTCTTGATTCACTGGTAGGCCTGCATACCTTCGATGATATATATTTATTCGGGTATGCTGTTAAATTAAGATTACTTGAGCGTCAGAGCTGCTTCGTACCGAAGAAGGGACAGGAGGAATTCAAGCGACTGTTCGATGGGGTACAGCAGCAGGTATATAGTTTATAAATAGGAGATTTAAATGGGAACAGTAACAGGATATGTTACCGGCATCAACGGCAACCTGGCCAATGTGAGCTTTGATGGTGCGGTACATAAAAATGAAGTTGCTTATATCATTGTTGACGATGCCCGGCTTAAGGGTGAGGTTATCCGAATCAACAATGGAGTTGCCAGCATGCAGATTTACGAAATGTCAAATGGCGTAAAGGTTGGCGACAAAGTAGAATTTACCGGAGAAATGATGAGCGTTGAGCTGGGCCCTGGCCTTCTCACCCAGGTATTCGACGGACTTCAGAATCCCCTTCCTGAACTTGCGGAGAAGTGCGGATTCTTCCTCCAGAGAGGTGTTTATCTTGATCCTATCCCTGACAGGGAATGGGATTTTACTCCCTGTGTAAAGCCTGGAGACCATGTGCAGGCAGGTACTCCCTTCGGAAGTGTTCCGGAAGGTCTGTTCAAGCACCAGATAATGGTACCCTTTACACTCAGGGGAGATGACTGGACAGTCAAGTCAATCAAAGAAGCGGGCTCTTATCATGTAAGAGCGACTATCTGTGTTATAGAAAATTCAAAAGGCGAAGAAAAAGAACTTTCAATGGTATTCTCACAGCCGGTTAAGCAGGCTGTAAAGTGCTATGATGAAAGACTCCGCCCGGATGAGCCTCTTATCACAAAGATCCGCTGTATAGATGCTTTCCTTCCTGTAGCGAAGGGGGGAACATTCTGTGTACCGGGACCATTCGGTGCAGGCAAGACAGTTCTGCAGCATATGGAAGCAAAGAACGGTGAGGCAGATATAGTTATCGTGGCAGCCTGCGGTGAGCGTGCAGGTGAAGTTGTTGAAATCCTTCAGGAATTCCCTGAACTGGAAGACCCGAAGACAGGCCGTTCCCTTATGGAACGTACTATCATCATCTGCAACACTTCATCAATGCCTGTCGCAGCCAGAGAAGCATCCTGCTACACGGCAGTTACCCTGGCTGAATACTTCCGTCAGATGGGTCTGGATGTTCTTCTGCTTGCAGATTCAACAAGCCGCTGGGCACAGGCCATGAGAGAAATGTCGGGACGTCTGGAAGAAATCCCGGGCGAAGAAGCATTCCCGGCATATCTGGAATCCACCATCGCATCTTTCTATGAAAGAGCAGGAAAGGTAAGATTAAATGACGGAAGAGTTGCTTCCATAACAATAGGCGGTACAGTATCACCTGCCGGCGGTAACTTCGACGAGCCGGTTACCCAGGCCACACTTAAGGTAGTAGGTGCATTCCACGGACTTTCAAGAGAACGTTCCGATGCCCGTAAGTATCCGGCCATCCACCCCATGGATTCCTGGTCAAAATACTCAGGTGTTGTTGAAATGGACAGAGTTGAGGAGGCCCGCAATTATCTGAGAAGAGGCAATGAGGTCAACCAGATGATGAAGGTTATCGGTGAAGAAGGAACATCCTTCGAGGATTACATCATCTATCAGAAGGGTGAACTTCTGGATGCTGTTTATCTGCAGCAGAACTCATTCGATCCTATTGATGCGGCATGTTCACCGGAAAGACAGCAGGAAGAATTCGATGTTCTTTTTGATGCTCTTACACAGACCTATGATCTGGAAGAGAAGACAGACATCCGTGCATTCTTTAACCAGCTGAGACAGGAGTTCCTGGACTGGCACGGATTTGAATTCAAAACCCCGGGCTATGAAGAGCAGAAAGAAAAGATCAAAGCTTTTTTCATGGCTAAAGCAGTGATTTAGGAGGCCCAAGGTGCAGAAAGTATATACAAAAATCGAAACAATTGTCGGTAATGTTGTTACTGTCAGGGCAAACGGCGTAAGACTGGGTGACCTTGCATTGGTAGGCGACAGCTATGCGACAGTTATCAAACTTGATAAAGATATAGTATCTCTTCAGGTATTTGCAGGAGCACAGGGCGTAGGAACTTCCGAAACTGTAAAGTTCCTCGACAGACCTATGATGGTTTCTTTCTCGGACCATCTGCTGGGCCGTATATTTGACGGTGCAGGCGTTCCGAGAGACAAGGGTCCTGCCCTGACAGAGAATATGATTCCCATCGGCGGTCCGTCATTTAACCCGTCCAAAAGAATCGTACCAAAGAACATGATCCGTACGGGTATCCCGATGATCGATGTTTTCAACACTCTCGTAGAGAGTCAGAAGCTTCCGATCTTCTCAATCTCAGGTGAACCCTACAACGACCTGCTGGCCAGAATCGCCCTGCAGGCAGAGGTAGATGTAATCGTCCTGGGAGGTATGGGATTAAAATATGATGACTATCTGGCATTCAGGGATGCTCTTGAAAAGGGCGGCGCCATGAGCCACACAGTTATGTTCGTTCATACCGCATCGGATCCTATCGTAGAATGTACACTTGTTCCTGACCTTTCCCTGGCAGTTGCGGAACAGTTTGCTCTTGCAGGAAAGAAAGTCCTGGTACTTCTTACTGACATGACAAACTTTGCAGATGCCCAGAAGGAAATGGCCATTACCATGGAGCAGGTTCCGTCAAACCGTGGTTACCCGGGTGACCTCTACAGCTGCCTTGCTTCACGTTATGAGAAGGCTGTTGCCATTGAGGGAGCAGGTTCCATCACCATTCTGGGTGTTACCACCATGCCGGGTGATGACGTTACCCATCCGGTACCTGATAACACAGGCTACATTACTGAAGGACAGTACTACCTGAAGAACGGCCACATCGAACCATTCGGATCTCTTTCGCGTCTGAAACAGAACGTAAACGGCAAGACCAGAGACGACCACCGTTCTCTCATGGATGCCATGATCCGTATCTACGCACAGTACAAGGAAGCACTTGAAAAGAAATCCATGGGCTTCTTCATGACTGAGTGGGACGAGAAGCTTCTGAAGTACGGTGAAATGTTTGAAAGCAGATTAATGGATCTTAGCGTTAACATCCCTCTTGAGGCAGCTCTGGATCTGGGCTGGGAAATTCTGGCAGAATGTTTTGAACCGAATGAGACCGGCTTAAAGACAAGTCTTATCAAAGAGAGATGGCCTAAGAAGGAAGCAGTTGAATAAAAGGAGAGGCTCATGGCTATCAAACTGACAAAAAATGAGCAGAAGGTCCAGAAGGACCGACTGAAACAGTATCAGCGCTATCTGCCTACTCTTCAGCTGAAAAAACAGCAGCTTCAGTCAGTTATCATGAGGGTAAACGATGAACTTGAACGTAAGGAAGCCGAACGTGTGAAGATGATCGGCGATCTGGACGACTGGGTAGCGGTATTTGCCGAAAACAGTATTTTCCCGGATGACAGGAAAATAGAACATCTGGTACAGCCGGACACGGTTATTACCAGAAAGGAAAATATCGCCGGCGTTACGGTTCCTACCTTTGAGGCACTGACATTCAAGGATATCAGCTACAATGTGGATGATTATCCTCTGTGGGTTGATACGGCACTGATAAAGCTCCGTGAGATTGCCCGGCTGGATGCACTGGCATCCACCCTGAGAAAACAGGCAGAACTCCTGGAAAAGGAACTCCGTTCCACATCCCAGAGAGTAAACCTTTTTGAAAAGGTCAAGATACCTGAGGCAAAAGAGAACATCCGTGTGATAGGTGTTTTCCTGGGTGACCAGCAGACAGCGGCAGTTGTACGGGGTAAGATTTCAAAGAAAAAATTAACGGAGGCAGCAAAATGATCGAGAAAATGAAACAGGTCTGCGTAGTATCATCTGTCTCCGGCAAAGAAAAGATGCTGGAAGGTCTCAGGGAACTGGGTCTTCTGCATCTGGCAGAGAAGAAGGCTCCGAAGAGAGTCACGGTGGAAAGATTCCAGAATCTGTCAAAGACTGCCCAGGCACTTCTTGATTATGCTCCTAACAAAAAGGAAATGAAAAAGAAGGGCAAAAAGCAGGAACCCATGCCGGTTCTGGACAATGAAAGCTTCGAAAAAATGTATGAAGAGGCTTCATCTGCTCTTGAAAGAAAAGCTTCTCTTGCACAGGAGATAAATGCAGCAAATGCAGAAATAGAAAGAGTCAGAGTCTGGGGAGATTTTGAACCCGGGGAAGTAAAGGCTCTTAAAGCAGAGGGGATTGATTTTCATTTTTACCGCTTAGGTAAGAATGAAGCCGATAGGGTAATGGCAGACCCGGAGCTCAGAGTCATAAAACTTGCGGATATCGACAAGATGACTGCCGTTGCATCCATCGGTAAGCTACCGCCTGAGATACCGGCAGCTGAATTCAGTATTCCTGAAAAGAGCATAACGCAGCTGCAGAAGGATATTGATAATTACAGAGCAGATATAGCTGAGTGTGAGCAGATACTGAGAAAGGCTGCATTATATGATGCAAGCTTTCAGGCACAGATGCTCAGGGCTCAGAACGCAGAAAACTACTCTGCGGCAGGCGAGACTGCTGAGAGTGACGAGAATTTCGTCTGGATCAGAGGCTACATGCCGGAGGCTGATCTTGAAACATTCAGGACAGCGGCCGCAGCCAATGGCTGGGCATGGGCAGCAGAGGATGTTGATGAAGATGACCAGCAGGTACCTACAAAGGTCAGATACAACAAGGTATCAGGACTTATCAAACCGGTATTTGATATTCTGGGCATTCTTCCGGGATACAGAGAGTCAGATATTTCATTGTGGTTCTTCCTGTTCTTCACTCTGTTCTTTGCCATGATCATAGGTGACGGAGGATATGGAGTTCTGATACTTTTAGGAACCATAGGGCTGGCAGCCAAGATGAAGAAGTTCAACAATATCATCTTCCTGCTGCTGGTACTGTCCATAGCAACCATAATATGGGGTGCCATAACGGGCACATGGTTCGGTCTTGAATCGGCAATGAATGTTCCGTTCCTGAAGGCTATGGTTATTCCGAGCTTCGCAAACTATCCGGAATATTTCGGAGTTACGGCACTGGCACAGCAGAGCACCATCATGAAGTTCTCATTCTCAATAGGAGCCATTCAGATGGCTATAGGAAGTCTTATTGCTGTTAAGAAGAAGATTCCTGAGAAGAACCTGAGCTGGGTAGCTGATATCGGATGGCTGATCGCAATAGTTGCCATGTATCTGCTGTCACTGAATCTGGTTATCGGAGAAAGCATCTCTCTCGTCCCGGTATTCATTCTGATCGGTGCAGCATTCCTGCTGGTAGTTTTATTCGGCGGCATGTCACCGGAGAAGACTTTCGGACAGGGACTCAAGTCAGGGGTTGCAGATGCATTTACGGTATTCCTTAATACCATAAGCTGCTTCGGTAATGTAATGAGTTACATCCGTCTGTTTGCGGTAGGTATGGCGGGTCTTGCCATTTCCCAGAGCTTCAACGGAATCGCAGCAGGGTTCAGCGGCCCGCTGATAGTTCTCGGTGTAATAGTAGTTATCATCGGACATACACTGAATATAGTAATGTGTTTCCTTTCGGTGGTTGTTCACGGCGTTCGTCTGAACGTGCTGGAATTCTCAGGCCAGGCAGGTCTGGAATGGACAGGCATTGAATATGAACCGTTTAAGGAAAATAAAAAGATTGTAAAATAAATAATCACAGTAAAAATTCACTAAAGGAGATTTATTATGGATTTTGCATTTATCGGAATGGCAGCTGCCCTTTGTTTATCAGCAGCAGGTTCTGCATTTGGCGCAGGTTATGCGGGTATGGCATCAGTTGGTGCATGGAAGAAATGTTACGCAGCAGGAAAGCCTGCACCGTTCATTATGATCGCTTTCTCAGGAGCACCCCTTACACAGACCATCTATGGATTCCTTCTTATGAACTTCATCAAGTCTGCATATGAAGCAGGTGCGGACCCGGGACTTGCATTCGGTGTTGGTCTGTTCGGCGGTCTTGCAATCGGTCTTTCAGCATTGTTCCAGGGCAAGTGTGCAGCAGGTGCATCAGATGCTCTCGGCTCAACAGGCAAAGGTACTGCCAACTACTTCATTGTAGTAGGTATCGTAGAAACGGTTGCCCTGTTCACGCTGGTATTCTGTCTGCTGCTGTTAGGCTGATCCACACAGGCCTGAGGGCATTAAATATATTCAAAAATATGAAATAACGGGAGCTGGGAATGTTTTCGGCCTGAATGTCAGGCCTTAAGCACTCTCAGCTTCCTTATTTTCCTGAAAATGATACAATCAATTTTGAATCGGGCAGGAATCGGAACAGGAGGGTTAATATATGGCAGTTAAAGGCGCAGTACTTGGAGATATATTGGGGGCACAGTATGAATTCGAAAGGCCGAAGAATCTGGACTGGAAGAACGTTCCTCTGGACAGGGGACACCATATGACCGTGACGGATGACAGCGTAATGCTGCTGGCCATCAAGCAGGCTTATACGGATGGAACAGATTTGACAGAGACTATGGTGAAAATCGGAAGAAAATATCCGAATGCAGGATATGGCGGCAGATTTTACAACTGGATCAACGGGGATGATCACAGTCCATATAACAGCTGGGGCAACGGGTCCGCCATGAGGGTGGCCTTTGTGGGAGAATTTTTTGAGGACTATGACGAGATGCAGAGAAGAGCGGCTGAGACAGCAGCAGTATCCCACGATCATCCGGAAGGAATAAAGGGAGCAGTGGTTACAGCAACATGTATCTGGATGGCAAAGCATGGCATGTCCAGACAGGACATTTATGATTATGTTCTGGAACAGTACCCTGCTGGCGAGTATCCATTCAGCATCGATAAGGACATGGATTATCTCAGGAAACATTACATATGGACAGAGAAATGCTCAGATACAGTACCGGCAGCCATGAGATGCTTCTATGACAGCAGGGACTATGAATCATTCATGAGAAATATTTTCAGCTTTGAATGCGACAGTGATACTTTCGGAGCCATAGCCGGAGGAGTGGCAGAGGAATACTACCATGGCTTCGGTAATGTAGATGCTGAAGGCATACTGAAGAAATATGTACCGGAGGATCTGTATGAGATTCTGGTCAGATAAAATTCTATGAATGCTTAACCCGGGGTATGCTGACAGGTGTGAAGACATATTCCCAGGCTGTATGAAAACTTCATTGCCGTGCTTCTTCCCGAAAGACAGTATAAGAAATCAGAGTGTCTCATGAAAGATGTCGAAATAAGATGTTTTTTGTTCACAAGATATGATTGCTAAAACGCAAGATTAGTGCTATAATGGCGTCGTAGCAGATTCACACAGCTATTGGATTGAATGGGTATTATGAGAAAGATAAGCTATAAGCCGCTATGGCATACGTTATTGGATCGGGATATGATCAAAGAGGATCTTCGTATCAAGGCCGGACTGACCACCAATATGATTGCCAACATGGGCAAGAATAAGGGCATCAG
>JABUTA010000139.1 GCA_021443845.1 Parasporobacterium sp. | reverse complement strand
TTTTCTACGGTAATCTTGCCTGTTGTAATATCATTTCCTGCAGACATTTCAACATTACCTTCTTCAGAAGTAACTGCTCCTGTTGTGATGTTATTTCCGGCGGTCAGGTCTGCACCGTTCTTTCCTGTGACAGTGCCTGTTGTAATATTATTTCCGGCGTCAAAGCTTACTCTGCCCTTCGCTGCAGTGATATTTCCTGTCTTAATGTCTTCGCCTGCAGTTATTGATACAGAACCTTCTTCAGAAGTCAGCCTGTCAGTCTTTATCTCGAGACTCTTTTCTGCATTAATTGTAATGTCATTAACTGCTTTGATGTCTGACGATTCTGTCAGGATGGCAGTTCCTTCTGTATTCAGGATAACTTCGTCACCTGCTTCAATGAGCACTGCTGCTCTGTTCACATCATCCGGTCCTGCATTTTCAGGCATAAGCACTTTCAGATATACGCTTCCGTCTGCTGCCGCGCCTATTCTGTTGTCTCCGCCTGTGACTGGTACCGGTCTGATAACAACCGGTTTACCCTTTGCACCCACATTGCCTTTGTCTTCACCGGCTTTTTCAGCCTGAAGTGTCACCATTGCGGCAGTTATGTTTTCTGTTTCTGTATTTTCCCCGCCGTTTATAATACTTCCGTCTGTAACAATAACGGTAACTGACGGTGCCGCCGCACTGATTATTGCCGCATCATTGCCTGCAGCATTGACCTTTACTGCCACTGCTGCATTCACATCTGTAAGGGTAACGGTTTTATGGTCTGCATTGTTCACATCCAGAGCGAAAGAACCCTTCTGACTGTTAACTTCCTTAACATTAAGATCAGCTGCATTGCCTTCACTGTCAGTAACAGAACCGATTGCAATGTTGATATCATTTGAAGAAGCGGCTGTCAGGTCATTGTTCTCACCCCTGAATTCAAGAGAAAGCTTTCTGTCTTCTGTTCCGATGTAAGCACCTGCTCCCGGAGCATTAAGGATAATGTGTTCTGCGGTAATCGCGGCCGAACCTTCTTCAGAAACATCGATTATGCTTCCCCTGCCGGTACCGTAAGGGATTGCGGACAGGCTTACGGTATTACCCGCATCAAGCTTCCCAATAAAAGCATCACCCTGCTGGTTCAGATAAATACTCTCTTCAGCTGTCAGATTCAGTCTTCCGTTGCCTGTAAATCTGTTATTGATCGGAGTTTCTGCACTTCCGATATTCAGAGCATCTGTGATTACAAGCTCTGATGAAACAATAATGTTATCACTGCCTTCTGCAAAAAGATTTCTTCCCTGCATTGCAATATTTACCGTTCCCTGAGAAGAAACCTGATAAATATACAGACTGTTGCTGCCTTCAGCCTCAGGAGCCATTGCAGTAATATATACATCTCCTGATTTATTATCAATATACAATGAACCCTCATCGGAGCAGTCAACACTGATATAATTATCCTTGTTTCCAACACCCTCGAGTGTGACGATGTTGATGTATTCTCCGCGGATTTCCGCAAATGCCGGGGCTTCTTTTCCGGTAAATCCGTTTATGGAAGTTATTCTGTCAGCAGTAATGGTGACAATACTTCCTTCAGAACCGATATAGGTTTCGTACTTTCCGTCATATTTCGTAAATTCAACGTCTGAGTTATTGTATGCTGTCAGATTATAAACTGCACCGGGCTTAACGCTGATGATATTTCCTGCTATCTCAACAGTTGTTTCTGCAGCCTCAGATATTACATTTCCGGACTCATCCTTCTTTTCCGGCCGTCCTGCTGCTGTAATATTGATATCACCGCCTGCAGTAATATCCTCAATACTGTATGTACCGCCGATTCCGTAAACTTTTTCAGACCTGTGAGATCCACCTACAGGAGCATCCACATACTTATAAGCCATTACCTTACAGGACTGTGTTTCCGGTATGTAATTAATATAATAATGATCATATCCTGAGAAGTCACAGATATTGCCGTCCCTGTCATAACATACCGGGACGATATCATATATAACGAATTCTTTGATAGTATCAAAATCCTTTACTGTAATGATATTTCCATATTCATCTTTCTCTTCTACACCGAAAACAATCTGTTCGTAACCTGTCAGTAATCTGTATTCCCCTGATTCTGCATCATATACATATACGACGAAATATTCCTCCCCTGCATAAGGAGCTTCAACCAGTTTGAACTTGTTCGTTATGGTCGGATCCAGATCCGCTGCTGAACCTTCTTCCACCATAATATAATATTTATAAGCGTAACCGTTTTCTTCGGAACCGGTTCTCAGATAGAAGTCAGCCTCGTAGATGCCTGCAAGCTGAACCTCACCGGTAACCTGCTGAGTAAGACCCTTATCGTAGAAGAATATGCCGGCACCCGGAATCTCAGCTGCGTCCACAAGCATATAAAGGACTTTTCCGTCATAGTCATCATTGTACGCTTCTGTACAGTCATAGTCCTTGAAATACCTGAGGGTATCACCATCCACTATCACATATACCATATAATCATAATATTCCTTGTCGACGTCGAACCGAACAGTAATATCCTCGAAAATGGTTTCCTTCATGGTCTGGGTTTCAGAATCTCCTTCTGAAGCAGGATTTCCGTCTTCCAGTCCGATGACAAGGTTGGCAGGATTGAATATAAGTGACACATTTCCATTCTCGGAAACAATATTATTCAGGATACCGGTTTTAATATCTTTATTATCCTCAATAACCTTTTCCATATTCTCGGAAGTGGTCTTGATATACTTATTCAGTGTAAGTGCCAGATGAACATCTTTATCTGCATAAATCATTATTTCCGGCTGCTGTATGAAGGCATTGCCGTCTCTGTCTGTTCTCTCGGATGCAAACAGATGGAATGCTGCAGCTTCTGATGTGCTTCCTGCTTCATTAACGTTGGTAATATAGAGGGAACCCAGACGGACCATTGCATCTTCAGTTGTGTACAGATTTCCTGCTTCATTTATCCACTCGATAAATACATCTGAGAGGAATGCCTCAAATGCACCTGAGAAATAAAGATCTGTTCCCTGTTCATTGAAAATATACAGTTTCGAAGCAGATGTATATGATGTACTGTTATTGGTTTTGAAATTCGAATGATCAGAGCATATGAGCTGATAATCCTTCACTGCACCACTGTTATTGAGATAGATATCGAAATCAACGATATTCAGAGTGTAATCTGACTTATTGGTGATCAAAACACGGTCAACCATATTCTGAATGTGAACCGTTACTTCACCGTCAATGGTGCCGTTTTGTGCAGTAATGATCAGCTGCCCTTTAAGATTTCCTTCGTAGGAATCAATATAAACTGTTCTGTTTTCTTCGTCCTTATGCCATTTTACCGGGGCAGCCTCTGAAATGTTGCCCTGCTTATCTACAGTGATTTCGTCAGCAGTATTGGAACCATATATAATGGTTCCGTACAGGGTAACATGATTTTTTGTAATGTCGCTGTAGTATTTACCTAACAGTACAGATTTTGTTTCGCTCTGGAAAACATTTTCCACTAAAACCTTTTCGGTAATTTCAACCACTCTGACTACAGTCTTTGTAACCCATTTTACTATATGGTCCAATGGCCACGGAAGCCATTCACATACCTTTTCCACAACCGTATCAACAACTTCTACGGTCTTTGTTACAACTTTCTCCACGAGTCCGGTTACGGTGAATGCCTTATATGTAGCATTCTGGGAATATTCCGTATCCATCTCAAGAGGTGAAGAAGCTGTGACAAACACATTGATACCCTGGAATACAGAACCTGTGCCGGTAAAGTTTACAGTAGTGTGAGCTGTAACGTTATTTTTACATGTGGAAGTAATGTTTCCGGTGGCACCGTTCTGCTGGCCAAAGGCTTCACCCCTGACATGCAGACTGCTGCCTGATGGAAGCAGTGCCGCAATCTGCAGTGTTCCCGCAATGGCTGCCAGATTGACATTTGCGCCGTTTTCACCCACAACTCTTGCATCAGCAGTAATATCCATTTCTGCAAAAGGCTTTAAGCTAATGTGTATCAATGAGGAAGTTGTTCCTCTTGAATCAGCATTAGCATAAATCCTTACTGCATCGGCAATAATCCGAACGTCGCCGGTTCTTGAAACAACAGATGTGTTATCGCACATGATAACAGCACTGTCTATCTTCATGATTTCTTTTGCAGATACATGCAATGAGTCCAGTGCAGAATATGAGAAATCAATAACTGCGTCTGAAATACCCTTTGTATCTGTTCTGGAAACGACGGAAACAGAACCTTTTGCATTAATGGCTGTGCCTTTTCTGGTAAATTCCACATGGGCATTCTGGGTGATCTTACCCTCAGAAACATATTCTGCATCAGAGTAAAGTCCCCCTGAGCCGCCTTCTGCGATAACACTGTCATCTACAGCTGCCAGAGCCATAATATCTATCTGACCATCCTTTGAATTCAAAGATGTTCCGTCAAGAATCACTTTTGCATTATCTGTAATATCATGGTCAGCCATCATGGTAGCCAGTGAGAACAGGCTTCCTGATTTGGCTGTTGCAGTAGAGCTGAATTTATGATCGCTCTTTGCCAGAACAGTCATATCCTTTACAGAAGTAAGCTCTGCTCCGGATAATTTCACATATGTTCCCAGATCGGCAGCTGTATGTTCTATTACTGATGAAGCTGCTGTACCTGCGGCATAGGCAGAAGCTGTGGAAAGCGCGGTATTATCCACACTGTTCAGTGCCTGCACTGTCAGGTTTCCTGCATTGATCACACCTTTGATATTAACTTCTGTCAGATTTTTCAGTGTAATATCTGTAGAAATGTGATTATCAATGATTAGTTCCATCCGTTGTACTCAGAGTCAGCTTTGTCGTAAC
>JABUTA010000138.1 GCA_021443845.1 Parasporobacterium sp. | reverse complement strand
TGTATTCAGTATTGCCTTTACGCAGCTGTAATCTTCCATGTGGCCTCTGGTAACCACCACATAAAAGCTGCCTTCCTTAAGATGCTCTGACAGATTATCAAAGCTGCCGCAGATAATATCCGTTCCCTCAGGAAAATATTCCGGCGAGGCAAATTCCGGCCGGTCATCATAAACAGTTACGGAAAAATCAAGCTTTGCCGCAAAATATGCCAGTTCTCTGGAGACATATCCGCCGCCGCAGATAAAAAGCACCGGTTTTTCTGCAAACCACTGCTCCCTTATCATTGATACATCTGCATCCGCAGCCAGCAAGGCTGCTATGATTTTTTTATACAGGCTGTCTGTATGAGTTGGTAAAACTGATATCTTCATACCGGTGTTCCTGTCAGTACCCACTAAGTTGCTCAATTCATAATTATTGTTTATACTCATGTAGAATTGATCTCCGGTTTTTCTGCACAAACTCTCACTTATACCATTGTTACAGTTCACAAATCTGTGAATATATCCCTCACGGATGATTTTCTGTACATGTTCTGCAGTGATAATGGTGTCGGCAGATATTTCCGCACAATCCATCACTTGGTGCAGCCTGTGGCATACCTCCGATGCAGGTCTTCCGATGGAATTAAGTCCGACTACCACCACGATTTCCTCAACATTATCATATATAACAGGTTCATTTTCATTGGGATACTTCAGCGGCATACCCCCGGAGCCGTCTGCTTCTATGAGTACCACATCCGCCTTTTCACAGACCTTCAGATATGTATCCCGTGACAATGCTTTTATTTTTTTGATTCCGGCCAATGTTTTGCTGCTGAATAACGCACTATTGTCGGACAACGCTCCATCACCGACATTTGTTATGCCTCCGACTGCTAATTCTTCATCGTCTCCCGTATCATCACCTGCAAATGTTTTCTCACCGGCCGCTGCTTCGTAACTCTCCAATGTTCCTGCCATCACATATCCTTGCTGCTCCAAAGCACGGATTATTTCGTCAGGATCATCAGATACCAGTGTGTTTTCTTCAATAAGCATATGGGTGGTCGTGGTTACCAGAACCTTCAGTCCCTGCTGACGATACCGCTGTGCATCCTTCCTGATGGCAGTAGTCTTGCCGCCTGCTCCCACATAAGCTCTTATCATCCAAACCTCCTGCTCCCGCATAAGTTCATATCATCCGAACATCCCGTCATTACATAAGCTGGTATCATCCGATCACCTGCTTTAATGCTTCTATAAAACTGTCCACATCGCCCTCTGTATTATTCAGTCCGAAGCTTATCCGGACAGAGGATCCGATGCCGTAATATTCATGTATCAGGGGCGCACAGTGAGCTCCGGACCTGACTGCAATGTCATATCTGTAACTGAGCTGATCTGCAATATATCCTGCGTCCATGCCTTTAATATTGAATGATATTATGCCGATGTTTTCGCTTATTCCTGAATGCAGATCAACATTGATATCCGCTGCAGCAGCACAGTTTATGCCATAATATATTTCAACGCCTTCAATGCCCTCCAGCTGCTGAAGACACCTCTGCCTCAGCTTTCTTTCGTGCATAGCTATATTCTCAATGGTGTATTCATTAATAAAATCAATTCCATGGTACAGAGACACTATTCCGGGGACATTCAGAGTACCTGCTTCCAGACGATAGGGGTATTCTTCCGGCTGTACTCTGCTGAAGGAATCAAATCCGGTTCCCCCCGCCTTAATGGATCTGATGTTCTCATCCGTACGGATGCATATTCCCCCGATGCCCTGCATTCCCATCAGCCCCTTGTGCCCCGAAAAACATAGAATATCAATGCCCATGTCTTTCATGGACAGGGGCACATGTCCTGCGCTCTGACCTGCATCAACGATCAGCAGCAGACCATATTTTCTGCATATCTTACCTGCAGCAGCGATGTCCTGTACCTGTCCCGTCACATTGGACACATGATTCATGATCACTGCCCGGGTATTTTTCCGTACCTCAGCTTCCATTTCACCGGGAACGCTGCAGACTGTCATTTCGCAGCCAATCCTGTAGAGGGGCCGCAGCACACTGTTGTGTTCATAAATGGTTGTAATAACATGATCATTTTCCGAAAATAATCCGTTGATCACCATGTTCAGGGATTCGGTAAGGCCACCTGTAAAAATGACTCTGCTGCAGTCCTCCATCCCGAAGAAATCTGCCAGCTTCATTCTGGTATCCAGTACCAGTCCCGCTGCATTAAGTGATGCCGCGTGGCAGCCTCTTTCCGGATTGCCCGGATGTTTAAGATATTCTGTTACGCCTGTTATGACCCCTTCAGGCTTGAAGGCTGAAGTTGCTGCATTATCCAGATATATCAAGTTCGTTCATCCTTTCCAGAAGTGCTTCCAGTACTCCTCCGGCAATACATCTTGCCTTGTCGGAAACGGTAAAGCAGTTCTCATATTCATCCGGCCGGGGATCAATATCTGCTATTTTGAACCCTTCAGTTACAGGAAAACCGTCACGGATAAGACCTCTCAGCAGTCCGTCCAGAGTTGCTTTGACATAAACATTTCCATCCGGTGTTTCAATATAGGCTATATCTTCCCCTTTTCTGACGGTGTCTGCTATGCTGCGGATATTCCTCAGTATTCCTTCAGCCGGACTGTGTATAACCCTTTCCGATGTGAAGCCTTTGATATTCCCCGGAATTCCCGTATTTGCCATGGCATACCCATCATGAATCAGCCTTCCCAGCTGATGTCCTCTCATGGTTTCAATAACCACATCGCAGTCTTTCCCTGCATTGAAGCCCGGACCAAGGGCAATGGTAATCGGAGCCATATCCATAGTGGTTCCCAGATTTTTCTTTGCCAGAACAGCATCAATTACTGCAATAAGTTCCGGTCCCTCAGCTGCCCGGAAATACTCCAGACAATCAGCAAATGGATCCACCAGTACAGTCAGCCTTCCTTCCTGCAGAAACTCCCGTGCCTGCTCCCTGCTGTCTGCCAGGTAACAGGTCATGTCTTCAATTGTCTGACTTCCCTGATATACCGCCTCAGAAAAAGCCACATTTCTCCTTATGGCGCTGGGATTTCCAGTCTCCAGTATCAGCACGCTGAAACCGCATTTCTTAAGTTTATATATGGTGCCGGAGGCTATGTCGCCGCCTCCTCTAACTATAACCAGTCCGTTCATCCTAAGTCCCATGCAGTGAAGCTGCATTTTCAGGGTTTTATAATCTTGCCTGCTGCTTCCATCTTCTCAACAATATCATACATGTTGGAAACACTTCCCACCGCCAGCTTTTCAGTAAGTTCATAATAGTTAAGGCATGTACCGCAGGAAATAACCTGAGTACCTTTGGATTCCAGAAACTTCAGGTCCTCTATGCTGTCAGAGCCTTCTGTTGACAGGAATACTCCCGAATTGTAGAAAATGACTGTTTTTGGAAATGTATCCTGCTTCGTAAGGGCAAATATAAAGGCCTTCATAAGGATTTTCCCCAGTTCCTCAGACCCGTTTCCCATCTGACTGCTTCCTATGGCAACCACATCACCGTTCACCTGACATGCCTCGCACACTGTATCAGCGTCTTCTGTTTCTTCTGATTTCTCCCCAACTGTTATGAACACATGGTACTCATTATCATTTACCTTATTGTCAGTTACCGTGTAATGTCTCACATTGGCAAATTTGGTAAGGTTCTGCACTGCTATCTCATTGTCTACGATAACCTCTGCTGTTTCTCCCTGATTCATTTCCTTTAATGCTGCTTTGGCATTTACTACAGGCAGCGGGCAGGCCATGCCCCTTGCGTCTACCGTCTGATTCATTATATTACCCTCACTATATAATTATTGTTTCTGCTGATATCAGCCTCTGATTCACCCGTCGATATCTGTCTTTTCGATTCTGTCGGTTTTTCAGTACTGCCGGAAAATTTTTCCGGGATACATTCAGCTTTCGTTTCTACCCTTCCCACTATTTTCGCCCGGATTCCCTGGGAATTCATTTTCTCAAGAATCAGCGGGGCCTCTGCAGGATCTGCCGCTATCAGCAGCCCTCCCGAGGTCTGGGGATCATAAAGGATTTCCTCCATAATGAAGCTTTCCTTCTCAAAAAGTACTTTCCCTTCCATCCGGTTCCGGTTTCTCTGGGCAGCTCCCGTCAGGTAGAATTCATTGATATATTCCTCGCACTCCGGGAAATACGGAATCTGATCCGAATACACCGCTGCCGAAAAGTCCTCTCCCAGCATCTCGCTGAGGTGCACCAGGAATCCGAATCCTGTCACATCACTGCAGGCATGCACATCAAAATCCGCCAGGATTTCCGCCGCATATTTATTAAGGGTGGTCATTGACTTTACAGCCTTATCGTATGCCTCAGGGCTTGCTTCTCCCACTCTGTGGGCTGCCATTACGATACCTGTACCCAGAGGTTTGGTGAGTATCAGCATATCTCCTTCCCGGGGAGTATTGTTGCGGTAGATTTTCCCGGGATTCACCACTCCCGTCACACTCAGGCCGTACTTGATATCCTCATCATTTATGGAATGACCTCCCGCCAGCACACCTCCGGCTTCATTTACCTTGTCATTGCCTCCCTGAAGTATTTTCCCCAGAATATTCAGATCTGACTTTTCCGGAAAGCATACTATATTCAGTGCCGTGAGCACTCTGCCACCCATGGCATAAATGTCGCTGAGGGCATTAGCCGCCGCAATCTGTCCGAACGTATAAGGTTCTTCCACCATAGGCGGAAAGAAATCCAGAGTGGATACCAGTGCACAGTCATCACTTATCCTGTATACGGCACCGTCATCCCGGCCGTCATATCCCACCAGCAGATCAGGATCATTTCTCTTATCCAGCTGAGAAAGGATTCTGTCCAGTGCTGCTGCCCCCAGCTTGGCGCTGCAGCCTCCGCTTTTGCAGAAAATTATCTCTTCCTTCAATTCACGCCTCTTCCTTCA
>JABUTA010000137.1:1632-6652 GCA_021443845.1 Parasporobacterium sp. | reverse complement strand
AGTTCATTTTCCAGATTAACTATCTGCCTGGAGAGTGTCGGCTGCGTGATGAAAAACACCTTGGCAACATTGGTAAAGTTCAGTTCTTCCGCAAGTTTAAGAAAATATCCTATCTGCTGTAATGTCATACCGGTTGTGTCCTTCCATGTACAATTTCACATTGAGTATCCTGTTCGAATAATCATACACCAAAAATAACATATGTGAAATAATACAATACTGTACTGTACGATTTCGCTACATCATTTATTTACTTTACGAATCTGAATAAATAACAGTTTTTGCGGCAAACAAAAACGGATGAACCACCATGCTGTACATCCGTTTTTGTCATTTGTATAAGGAAAAAACAATAAATCTGTAAAAATCTTAATTATTCGGCTGCTGATTCTCCATCCGCAGATTCACCCTCTGCTGATTCTCCGCCTTCTGAGTCGCCGGCATCTGCTGCAACAGTTGCTGCTGTGTCCGGAACATCCAGTCCGATGTAAGCTGCTACTTCAGCAAGGATCACTTCCATTTCATCTGTCTTGCCTGCTGATAAAGCATAGCCTCTTGCATCACCTGTTCCTGTTGTGAAGAATGCCTGCTGAACTCTTGCTGCATCCTCTGCGCCTAATTTATTGAGAGCACCGCCTGCTTCAATGATCTTGGTTTCAGCGTCAGCATCCATGTTTACAGCGATTTCACAGGCATATTTCTGTGTATTTGCAACAGCCTGTTCAAATACAGCCTTAGCTGCATCTGAAAGTGCATTCCATCTGTCAAGGTTCATTGTGATGATATTGCCTGCTGTATATGTGCCGTCTGCAAGGAAGAAAGGTGTTACTTCCTGAAGGCTCATGGAAATGAGAGCTGAAATTGACATATATCCTGCATCTGCAACACCACGGCTTAACTGATCGTAATAATCCCATGGCATCATGGTTACAACATTGAAGCCAAGGCTTTCCATAGCTGACTGGTTCATGCCGATGCCCAGCTTAAGACCCTTCATTTCGTCGATTGACTTGTACTCTGTCTTGGTAATGAAGGCATTTGTACCACCCGGCATGGATCCGATCATGTGAACATTATTGCTCTCGATTTCTGCCTGTACAAAATCTTTGGTCTTTTCATTTGTGAAAGCGATGCTGTCGATAAGATTGATTGAATCCTCATAGCTGGTAATAACCTGCGATGGGAAGTTAAGAAGCGGAAGTACAGAGGTATACTGTGACTGACCGATAACAGTCATATCAAGTCCGCCTTCCCCTACGAATGCCAGTTCTTCGCCTGCGCCTGCTACTGTGCCGCCCCAGTAGATATCCAGAGATAAAGCTCCGTCTGATAGTGTCTGAAGTTCTTCATTGAGATGTGTCAGGATCTCTCCGCAATACTCATTCTCTGAAAATGTTGTTGTAAGTGTAAATGTGTCCGGTGCAATTGCTTCTCCGGCGAACGCTGTTGCCGTCATGGATGCGGTAAGTACTGCAGCAGCTGCTAAAGAAATAACTGTTTTTTTCATGTTATGATCTCCTTTTCTTTTTTATTAATACCCCATAAGATGCGGTAAAAACTCTACTATCTGAGGCACAAGGCCCATGATGAATATTGCTGCCATGTCAACCAGGAAGAACGGTATGACACCTTTAAAAATCTCTGATGTATTTATCCTTAACGCATTGGATACTGCAAATACATTCATGCCTATAGGAGGCGTCATGCCTGCTGCATCACACAGCATTACCAGTACTACGCACATTACAAATGGGCTGTATCCCAGACCTGTAAGCAGCGGGAACACTATAGGCACTGTAATAATGATGATAGATGCTATATCCATTACACATCCGCAGATGACATAGAATATTACTACCAGTGTAAATACGATAAGCGGCGGAAGTCCTGCATTTGCTATAACCTTAGCCAGCCCGTCTGCCAGTCTTGTCATTGAAATGAAACGGCTGAATATTGAGCCCGCGATAATTATCGGGAATATTCCGGCATTCATAATGGCCGCATCCCATATGCAGTGAGCGATTCTCTTTACCGGAACTCCCTTTATCAGTGCGTATATGATAAGTGCTATGGATGCAACAGCTCCGGCTACTGTTGACGGGAACAGACCCGTAAGAGTTCCTCCCACTATAAGTATGAATACAAGAAGAAACGGTATCAGATACTTCAGTGAGCTCAGCTTCTCCTTCATAGGAACTTTTTCCACGTTGTCCTTTGAGGGGACCAGGGAAGGTTTTATAAGTACTATTATCCTGATGCACAGACACAGAAGAATGATCATAATAAGACCCAGTGATAAACCGTACATCAATGTGGTTCCTATGGAAAGATCCGTCATGAGACAGAAAAGAATGATCGGAATGCTCGGGGGAATCAGCGAAGACAAAGAACCTGCACCGACGATGGTTCCCAGAGACAGCTTTCTGTCATATTTATATTTTACAAGTTCGGGCATAGCAATCTTGCCGAATACTACATTGCCTGCTGTAGAGATACCGGAGCATGCTCCGAATACTGCATTTGCTCCGACCAGAGCATATAATATTCCGCCCCGGGTGCGTCCCAGCCATTTATTCATAGCTTCGAATGCACCCTGTGCTATACCCGTCTCCCCCGCCAGGGACCCGACCAGCATAAACAGCGGCAATACCGCGTAGGTGTAATTGGCACCCAGTGAAAACGGCGCCTGAGTGAACTGAAGTGACAATATCTTTCCGCCTCCCAAAAGCAGGAATCCCAGGAAAGCACTTCCCAGCATTGATATCCAGATGGGGATTCCCATAAATACCAATACCATCAGGAGAACAAATATACCTATTCCTATCCATCCGGCTGCGGTCATTTCGCCACCTCCTTCCTCGGATCAGCAACTGCAGCTATTATCTCATTTCCGGGAACCTTATGTTCTTCCGGAATATTCATCATTGCTCCGCATCTCTTATCAGGTGATATGATAAGATCCCTGAATATGCACCAGAAAAATGCAAGAGCCGCAAAGAAATATCCCAGGGTAACCAGCAGTGTAAAAGGCCATACCAGGAATGCATTGCCGGCTGATGATGAAGTTGCATGTGTTGCGATCTTATTTAATGTCAGATTGAATTCACAATATGTCAGATAACCGCATATCCCGGCGCCCAGAACATTACCGAAGGTCTTCAGTACCGTCTGAAGCCATTTCGGGAACTTCTCTGACAGAAGATCTACAACTGTATTTCCTCTTTCTACCTGGATAAATCCCATTGCCAGAAATACAACGGGTATATTCAGATAACTTACCCAGTCTGTTCCGTTGGGAACATTCTTCGAAAAAATGGTTCCTCCCAACGAATCTGTCGTACACAGAATAGCGACTATAAATAATGCAGCTGCCGCAAAATATGACACGAAAAGCATTATTTTGAACACTATTTTGTCTACAGTTAATGCCCATTTACTGTTTTTCATATCTGTTCCTCTTCCCCCGGTACCAGAAGTACCCTTGCTACATCTATATTGCCCTGTGCCTGGTCAATGATCATTTTTTCAGCCGCTTCCAGAGGAGCCTTTACCGTATTGAACATATCTGTCCTGAAATGACCGGAAGTGATCATTTCAAACAGCCTATGTATCTCTTCCTTTGTGTATGTAAATGAGAACAGAATCTCATACTCCCTGGGGCCCATTGCCGCAGAAACCAGTTCATAAGGCCTTGGATCGCTGCCGATGATAATGATCTGTCCGTTGGACATGCACATTTTTACGCATCCGGCTATTGCCGCAGGATTGCCTGCTGCCTCATAGCATACATGAGCTCCGCCCTGATGGGATAACAGCTTCATGGCTTCTTCCATATTCTCATCAGAAGGACTGAAACAGAAATCTGCACCGCTTGCTTTTGCTCTCTCGAAGGTGAGGGGATTCATATCAAATGCAATTACGCATCTCGCTCCTGCCAGCTTTGCACTCTGTATTACAGAAAGCCCTACAGATCCGCATCCGAATACCACTGCTGTGTCCCCCAGTTTTAATGCAGATCTTCTTACTGCATGGAATCCCACTCCTATCAGGTCGAACAGCACTGCCTGCTCCATTTTCATGCCCTCAGGCAGAAGGAACAGTTCGTTCTGAGGATGCTTTGACAGAATATATTCTGCAAAAGCTCCCTGGGTTCCCGGCCCGATTCCAAGTGTCTCGGGAAAAGCATTGGGACAGGTATTGGGATGTCCTGTGTTGCAGGAGTAGCATTGTCCGCAGTCTCCCGGAGGTCCCACTGCAACCCGGTCTCCCACTGACACGCAGGTCACTCCCTCACCGACTTCTTCAACTATACCTACGGACTCATGTCCGGGTATCAGTTCACTTTTGTATATACCGGGATGAGTATAAGCATGTACATCGGTTCCGCATATTCCGCAGTAAACTATCCTCACCAGAACCTCGCCCCTTTTCGGTACGGGCTTTTCGATGTTTATAAGCTGGAGATTCTGAGGTCCGTTATATTTTATCGCCTTCATTATCTTCCCCCTTTCATTTAACTGTTCCGACTGGGAAGTGATACCTCTGCAGCTCCTTCAATCCATACAGAACCGTTTATATCATTGATCCACCAGATCAGTTTGATTATATATTTTCCGTTTCTGATGTACTTGTCATTTACAATGGAATGCACCTCTGCCGTATCTCTTGTCAGACCATGGGTCGTGATATGAATATCCTTCAGTTCCTCGCACTGCTTAAGGTAATAAACGTAATACGGGCTTACAGGTACCGGGCAGCCGAAGTCTGCATGGGTTTCCGGAGGCATGATAGACCAGCCGATGCTTTCGATTCTTCCCGCATCACCCATCCAGTTATTAATATGATGGGTTGCAATATCACGTCCTACGAAATTGATAAGTGCTGCTCTTGCATCGCCTTCCGCGTTGTGGATATCGGCAGTGTCTACTCCTGTGCCGCCCTCATCTGCATCCATTTTCTTTTCCATGTCCTCGCCTCTGCCGTCATCTATCATAAATGCCGGTCTTATTCCGTCAGGAAT
>JABUTA010000137.1:0-1566 GCA_021443845.1 Parasporobacterium sp. | reverse complement strand
ACCATTGTCCTGCTGATATCTTCGTCCAGAAGTTCTTTTTTCATTGTTCTGGTACCGCCGATACCGTGTCCGTAAGGTGCAGCAGGAAGGGCTGATTCTATGATAGGTCCGTCAAGAGTTACTGTTGGACGATCCCCGATATTGACATCTTCCCAGTATCTCGGTGTGCTGCCCTGGATCTGTTCGTTTTTCCAGATTTCCTTCATGTATGCATAATCTTCATCTGTATATACATGATCTTCTTTCTTTTCCCAGTCCGGAGCCTCCCAGATATCGGCAAAGCCTCTGCTTCCGAAATCTGCCGGCTTTCTGTCGGGTTTGAAGGTCTTAAGGCTTTCCGTGTAATGGAAAGACACTTTATTTACGATTTCACCCCTCTGGTTATAGATGGTTCCTTCATTATAAAGGCCGCAGGATCTGTGTATTGAACCTTCAGCAGGTGTAATGTCCACCATTTCTCTCTTATCTGTTGTAAGATATAATGTATCACCCGGATATACATCTGCATATCTTTCTGCTCTGTGAGATGCCTGTGAAACCATAAGTGTGTCTCTTGCTTCCTCAGGAAATGCTGATGTGTATGAGTCATCATGAGCTCCGAATGTAAAATATGCCGGAATATCAATGTACCCTGCTTTCTTTGCATGTTCCGCATCATTGAACAGCGGATTTTCCTGCTCATATTTTGCATGATTGTAACGGATCATGTTCTCGGTTACTTTAAGAACAGGCCCGATACCCGGTGTATCCTCAGGTAATGTTCCGCTTATCAGTGCATTTACATCTATCGGACCCCTTTTGTTGATCTTCTCTGCCGTATCCCAGAACTCTTTCAATGCTGCTTTTTCTCTTTCATCATATACGCCGGGATAGCGCAGGATGAAATCTTCCTTATTGTATGCTGCCATATATGCCCCCCTTTTGTAAAATCTTCTATGCTCTGTCTGTAGCTGTTTTCAATAGTGTATGCATAAATCCGCATCTGCCTTTATACAGCACATGCTGTTTATGCTGATTTTATTTTACATTCAGGATTTTCCATCGTCCAATTGCAAATATACATACGCATATACAGAAAACGTATTTGCCCATCACTTCCCGGCCGGCTCAGCTGAAGCATCAGGATGCTCTTGATCTTATTGAATTTGCAAATGGTCCTGCGGACAGTAAATGGGACGGGCTTCGTGCCCGTATGGGATTTTTACCGTGACGGTAGCAGAAAAAAGCCCGGCTTCTGCTATGCCGTAGATGAGCATTATTATGTGCCCTGCGACTGGATGTACAGCCGGAATGAATTTTATGATGATTATGACCGGGATGTGGCTGCCTGAACCTGGAGCCTGAGAGTTTCACTGTATTAAGACTGAAGCTCTGAAACAGTCATTCCTGCAGCTGCTCTAATTTTTTCTTCAGCAGAAGGTACCGTTGTCTCTTTTCCTCTTTACCGAAATGAGTTTCAGAGTTCCTGTCCTGGATGGGATCATTATCATCATAAACAAGGAAATCTGCCTCAGCTCCGAACTGAGCCCGGGTCAGGTCGTATACAACGCCTTCGATCACATTATA
>JABUTA010000136.1 GCA_021443845.1 Parasporobacterium sp. | reverse complement strand
AAGTAGTTGCATCCGAAGGTATCAAACCGGGACAGCTCATACAGCCATGGGTCAAGGTGATTGTTGCCCAGGCATACTATGATGAGGAACTGGGCCAGCAGTACCAGCAGGAAATACAGAAGTGACTGGGCATGATCCAGCTTCTCCAGGTATTTTTTGTAAACTGCACCCAGTTCCATGAAAAACAGCATGACAACGGAGCGCATGTATACGCCGGCTGCCTCAGAGGGGTGGCCGGTATTTTTTATATACACGCAGAAGACTCCCAGGGCAAGGGTAAGTACCAGCAGGGTAATCTCTGCAGCCAGTTCACTGCGGATAAGCTTTCTGATAAGCTTCCTCAGAAGTATGAAATATATTTCCGCCAGAAATATTCCTATAAGATACCAGGTGGGGACGGAGTAAGTAATGGAGTAGTACTTTGTCCAGGGGTTTATCAGCCATTCCTTAAGTGAAAATGGGGTGCCGTAGGTGAATCCCTGAGTCCGTAAGAATGTATTTGTCAGAAGAAAAATCCCATGGACTATATAAAACGGAATAATGAGGCTTCTGATCTTTTTCCATGCGAATTTTCCGAAGGAAACGAAAAAGCCCTTATCCTCAGGCAGGTCTCTGAAGAAATATCCCGAGATGAAAAGGAACAAAGGCAGATGGAATGAATAATAGGGAAACCACCCGTAAAATGTTCCCAGAGACAGCTGGTCGTTTTTATTATGACCCAGTATTACGAACAGCATGGCGATAGCTGACAGCACGCACATCTGATAGTTAAGCCCGTTATTATTATCTGAAGAAAGTTTACTGTTTTCCATTAATTTACTCCCGTGACTGCCGCCTGCTGAGGTTTGTATACTGACTTTAGAATATATGGTGAATTTTAATTGCAGAATATGAGTTTTTTATTTTCCAGATATGCTTCAAATACCATACTCATTTCGCCGATTTCTCCGTCGGTGTGGGTATGAAGCTTCTTATCTGATTCCAGTCTGAAATGTTTTGCCCTGTAGATATGAACATATTTTTTGAATCGTACATGTTTTCCGGAAAATGCGGTAGGAAGAAGAGCGAGGAATTTTATTTTGCTGATATCGGAAACCAGGCACATATCCAGATATCCGTCATCATCGATACACACCGGACAGAAGCAAAATCCGCCCCCCTCATAGGAATGGTTCATAGCTGCCGCAAATAGACAGTTGTCAAATGTTTCAGGTTCGCCGTCATCGGTGTAAAGGGTAACCTTATTTCCGTTTGAACTGAAGATCTCCTTAAGGGCAACAAACAGATATACCAGGCCTCCCAGCCGGATTTTATTGAGTACTTTTTTCAGGTTGGAATGGAGAATTCCGTAACATACGGCAGCATCAAAACCAAAGCCGGAACTAACAATGAATCTGCGGGTTGAGGAACCGGTTTTCATAACCCCCACATCCATACTTCGTCTGTATTTACCGGACAGTACCATTTCCAGGCACGTGATGACATTCTTAGGAAGCTTCAGGGCTCTGGCCAGGTCGTTTCCGCTGCCGGTGGGAATGTAGCCCAGGTTAACCTTCTCCAGGTCTGTAATGCCGTTGATCACCTCATTGACCGATCCGTCCCCACCCAGAGCAATTATATTGATTTCCTCGCAGGCTTCTGTAAGAGTTCTTACGATCTCAGTTGCATGACTGTCATGTCTGGTAAAGTGGACCCGGTATTCTATTTCATGGGCATTGAGATAGTTTTCTATAGTGTGCCATGCCTCGGCACCGTGCCCGCTGTTGGGATTGGTAATAAAATGATACATAACTGCCTCTTGGTTGGATGTTAAATGATGTGCATAATTATGTATGAGCTTTTTTTCTGAAGAATATTCTGAAAGATTCCCGGAGGCGCTGATGCTTTATTCCCACCGCGTTGAATTTCACTGTACGGAAGGCCAGCTGCATGATGGGACCGGAAGCAAATGCACATACTATGGTGCCGATGCCTACGGGACCTCCCAGCAGAAATCCTATAAGTGTTGCCATGGACAGAAGTCCTATGCTTATGGCTCCTATCGGGACCTTTTTCAGCCGCCTGGTTACGCCTACCATCAGAGTGTCACGGGGACCGCAGCCAAGAGCCGCCTTCATATACAGGAACTGGGTGTATCCCATAATGAACAGACCCACCACTATCATCAGAAGGCCTGTAAATATATTTGACGGAACAGGAATGATATCGATGGCATTGAAAAAGTCGACGGATTTGCCTACCACAATGGCATCAATAAACATGGCAATACCGATTGGCTCCTTAAGGATTATATCGATAATAAGTATTACAACGGATACTGCAATGGAAGCAGTTCCGTAAAGAATGCCGAAGGTATGAGACAACCCCAGATTAAAAACATCCCAGGGACCGGCTCCCAGATTGGCATGAATGGTCAGGTATACGCCGAAACCGTTCAGGAACAGGGCAACCGCTGCCAGCAGCATATTCAGTAATACAGATTTTCTTGTTGAATTCATAGCCATGCTATTCTAGCAAGCAGCATGTGGATGGTCAAGCACTCAGGTGATATTTGTCAAATTTATTGATCACCTGTTATTTTCCGCAAAAACTCCGGTTTGTATTAAGTTAAAAAGCATCGCCGAAAGTGTCGGCAGGTCAGAATGAAATCACCAGCTGCATCTTGAACTGCTCTTCGCCGTATACCGCATGAGGGATATCCTTCGGCATTATGAGGGAATCACCTGCTTCAAGGAAGAATACTTCATCTGCCACGGTGAAACGTCCTTTGCCTTCCAGCACGGTTACCATTGCATCCCCCGGAGCAGCGTGGGTAGAAATTTCCTCGCCCTTATCGAATGAGAAGATAGTCATGCTGACATGTTCATTCTGGACCAGAGTCTTGCTGACTACCTGTCCGGGCTGATAAGCCACCTGATCCTTTAATCTGAGTTTTGTCTGCTTTTCAATGTTCTTGTACATTCTGTAAAACCCCCTTTTTACAAAAATGAAAATGGAAATGATTGCCTTATCTGAAACTCTTAGCCCAGTTTACCAGTGAATCGTGATAGATATTATCAGTAATATCCTTCAGCATTCTGTCGGTAACGGGACCGTTTTTCTTCATTTTATTATACACAACCTGCTGCAGTTCCGGAACTGACATTTCTTCGTAGGCTTTATCTGCAGGAACCGGAATTTCCTCTGTGCCGGTGAATATAAGCTGTTTTTCTTCAGCTGCAGTGGTTTTATCTGCTGCTTTTACGGATACCATTTCCTCAACCTGAGGATGAACTTCGCTGGCGGCAGTTCTTTCTCCTGTTGGGTGATCTTCAAACGTTGTCGATTTTTCAACGGCTGCGGGTGATGTGCTGCATACCGCATCAGAATCTGTTTTCGATTCGAAAGCAGCAGGTTCTGCTGTTTGCAGTTTGGCAGCAGCCTGGTCTGCAGTTTTATCCGCAGCGGTTTTGCAGAAACGTGATATCTTCGCTGGCTGTTTCACAGCGGCAATGTCCCGGGGTTCAGGTTTCATGCTGAGGCAGTCTGCATCTATTCCGGAAACATTTGCAAATATTGCTCCGGAATGTGCAGGAACAGTAAATTCCAGCCAGCCGTCCCATTCAGTTACAGTATTTCCGCTTAGCAGATCCTTATATTCCCCGAAACCTTCGGCACGGACTCTGAAATCTGCAGGAGAATCCTGATTATTGACAGCGGCTATCACATACTGGCCCTCAATGCTTCTGGAAAATGCATACTGTCCGGTGGTAAGCTGCAGCTCATGGTAGTCCCCATAGGAAAGAGCAGGAAGAGCCTGTCTTATCTTTCCGAGAGCTGCGATAATTCGGGTACATGGATTGTCATTTACAGCATTGCTGTAATCTGCATAGTCAAGGGACGGACGCAGGGAAGCATCTGAATGACGTTCCTTTCTGCCTTCAATGCCGAACTCGGAACCGTAATATACAGACGGTATGCCCGGAAGAGTATATAAAAGCACATGGACAGGGAGATAATCAGCCTTATTGTTCAGTTTGGTATAGATCCTTTCCACGTCATGATTGTCAGTGAAATTGTAAAGACGGGGCTTGTCCGGGGCAAAAAGTCCCATGTCCCCCAGGCGCTTTATGGTGTGGGCTATCTCGAAATAGTTGTGGTCGTTATGTCCTGAATACAGAGCCTTGTGGAGCACATAGTTTGTAACAGAGTGCAGGGTCTCATTATTTGCCCAACGGGTGTAATCACCGTGGATGACTTCTCCCATGAGCCAGAAATCATCCTTAAGTTCCGCTGTGACTCTGCGGAGTTCCTTCATGAATTCAAAACTGAGAACATCTGCCGCATCCAGACGGATTCCGTCCACGTCAAACTCCCTGATCCAGTATCTTACAGCATCCAGAATATAGCTGCGGACATCAGGGTTATTATGATTCAGTTTTACCAGGAGATTATAGCCCCCCCAGTTGTCATAGGAAAAACCGTCATTATATTCATTATTTCCCCAGAAGCTGACATTGCAGAACCAGTCCCTGTACGGGGAATTTTCCCGGTTCCTTCTGAGGTCTTCAAATGCGAAGAAGCTTCTGCCGGTGTGATTGAACACACCGTCAAATATAACTTTTATTCCCAGCTCATGACATTCCTTTACCAGGTTTTTCAGATCTTCATTATCCCCTAAACGGCTGTCTACCAGTCTGTAGTCGGTGGTTTCGTATCCGTGGCCCTCTGACTGGAATAAGGGGCCGATATATAGTGCGTTGAATCCGATGGATTTTATATGGCGGATCCATGGGGAGAGATCCTTCAGTCTGTGGACGGGATCGGAGTAGTCATTTTCCCTGGGGGCATTGCACATGCCCAGGGGATAGATATGATAAAATACTGCTTCGTTGTACCATTTTCTGTTGTTCATTGATTTGTCACCTTTATATTGATCGGAAAATATTACCGATGTATTTTTGCTGAGGCTGAAAAAACCAGCCCAAAACGAATATATTATATATCAGACCCGGGGAAAATGACAGAACATAATCGGAGCCGGGGGATTTCAAACGGAGTTTTCTGATCGGGGAAATTGCGGATAATAACTAACCAAAGGAGGGACTGAAGAAAAATTGACGATATTAAAGATAATAAAANAAGGAAAAATTGTTCATTGACGCCGGACATATGTGATAATAACATAATACCAATAAGCTTTTACTTTTTTATCTATATAGTGTGTTTCACAGCATACAGGGGGCTCTTCGGAGGCCTCTTTTGCTTTGCCCTCAGAACGCCGGAAGGCAGAGATCACGGGCAGCAGGTTGAATTCTTTGGGGAATCTGATAGTATTTTCATGAACATGAGAAAAGCCTTTAGTAAGATAAAATTTCGGGTCAGTTGAGAGGCTGTACAGCAGAAAACCTGACAAAAATATACAGAAAAGAAGATTAACAATGAAATTATATGAGAAAAAAAGTTATTTAAAGGAAAATGATACCGTGATCACAGAGTGCCGGGAAAGGGACGGTAAGTTCTGGGTCCGCCTGGAGGATACGATATTCTTTCCTGAAGAAGGCGGTCAGTACGGCGATACGGGTACGGTAACTGCAGGCAGCGCTGTAAAGGAAAAAGAAGAGATATCAGTTGTTGAAACTGTGCATGTTGCCGACAGCCAGCTGTTTGACGGGCAGGTATGGCATCGGGTGGACAGGATATTGTCTGCAGGAACGAAAGTGCATTGCAGACTGGACTGGGATAAGCGTTTTATGCGGATGCAGCAGCATTCCGGCGAACATATCCTGACCGGTGTTATACATAACCATTTCGGATATAACAACGTGGGGTTTCATCTCAGTGACGATGCCCCTGTCACATTGGATCTTAACGGGGTGCTGACCCGGGAGCAGATCATTGAAATGGAACAGGCAGCCAATGATGTGGTGTACAGAAATATTCCGATAGTGGATTCTTATCCCTCCCGGGAAGAACTGAATTCTATTGAATACAGAAGCAAGATAGAGATAGAAGGGCAGGTTCGGCTCATAACCGTAGGAACAGGTGATGAGGTGGTGGATGTATGTGCCTGCTGTGCACCTCATGTTTCCATGACAGGAGCTGTGGGAATTATCAAGGTTATCTCTGCCCAGAATTACAAGGGCGGCATGCGGTTGAACATCCTGTGCGGAAGACGTGCTCTGGAATACATTCAGGGAGAACATCAGACTATGAACAGGCTGGCAAATACATTTTCCACATCTGCGGATAAGGTGCTTACATGTGTTGAAGGTAAGATTCAGGAGGCAGCAGATGCCAGACTGAAGCTGGCGGAGTATGTGGAAAGTGACCTGATCAGACAGATAAACGATATCCCGGTGCCCGCCGGCAGCCGTCAGGCAGAGGGCGCCGAACCGGATGACGGAAATGAAAAAGGTGCAATCCTGCAGAACGCCTGCATTTTCACTGCATCTGACATAACAGCTGCAACCATGAAGAACTGCTACAATGCCATGACAGAAAGATTTTCGGGATATGTGGGAATATTTGCCGGAAATGATGAGAACGGATACCGGTTCAATGCAGGAAGCAGAACTAAAGACTCCAGGAAACTCATGGCACTCATGAAGGAAACCTTAAATGCCAGAGGCGGAGGTTCGGCAGAGATGGTACAGGGCAGCGTAAAGGCAGCACGGGAAGCTATAGAAAAGCTGTTTCTGTGACATGAAGCATAAATGCTGACAGGTATCTGAAGGAATCGTCAGGTGTTTTGCCTCCTGTAATCAGCAGGGCTCATTTTATATTTTTTCCTGAACTGGTTATAAAAATTTGTCCTGCCGCTGTAGCCGCACTCATCAATAATGTCCGGTACGGACAAGCTGGTATTCAGCAGCAGATTTGCAGCCTGAGCCATGCGGGCACTGCTGATAAATTCGCTGAAGGTGTGTCCGGTGTGCTTTTTCAGAATCTTGCTGAGGTGGGACGGACTGTAATGGAATCGTTCTGCCAGTTCGTCAAATGTTGCCGTCAGATAATTACTGTTCATATAGTCGATGATTTCCAGCAGCTGCCTGGGGAGCCGGGCACCCTGTCCGCTGATTTCCACATTATCAGAATAATCACATACAAGTTTCAGCAGGAGGCCCTCAAAGAGGGTCTCTTTTATCTGGCAGAGTATTCTGCTGTTGTTATCAATGTGTTGGTGGCTGTAAATGGTCTCAAGAAGATTTCTCAGTTCCGCGTCCATTCCTGTGTGACAGATAAAGAATCCGGAATTATTGCATGAATCTGTATCAGAAAGCAGAAATTTTGCAATGAAATTGCTGCTTCCCATGAGTCTGGGGAAACATACTGAAACAGAATCGGTTTTTATGAATACGTTTATCAGCAGGGTATCATCATTATTAACCTGCACGCAATGATATACCTGTGGGTTGATAAACAGAAAATCGCCGGGAATCAGATGTACTATCTGATCGTTGACCGGAATATCCAGTTCACCGAAAGCAAGATATTTGATTTCTATGAAATCATGACAATGCAGGGTGAAAGGCTGATAGCGCCACTGTATAAACAGCCCTACATGTTCATATTCAGGCATCATCTTTGTGGGGTCAGGAGACTGAGCGTCCATGTTCATTATATCAACCGGCAGAAGTTCGGGAAGACCGGAAAAAGACAGATCCCGGCACATAACGGCAGATTTGATCAGCTGTTCCCGGGGAGTCAGTGGCAGGTACTTTTCAAGAATATCAGACATGATGCATGCTCCATGGTCAAAATCCTGCAGCTGTGCTGCTGCATATGATAAAATCACAACAAACAGTAATAATATACACCATTATACGGCATATAACTATAGTATTTATCATAATATAATAATAAACGGTAATTTAATCATTGGTGATAATATTAAAGCTGAACAGGAGGCTATGATGAAAAAAATGATGATAATTCTGCTTGCTGCAGTGATGGTATTCGGCATGACCGCAGCAGCATATGCAGCACCTGCAGAAAATGCAGATGCACAGGAATCTCAGGGTGAATCTGCAGGTGATCCCGGAGAATCTGACCAGGAATCTGCCGGGGAACCCGGAGATTCACCACAGGAATCTGCCGGGGAAGCCGGTGAGGATCTGTATGCAGCTATCACTGCTGCTGATCTTTCAATGAGTGATTCACTTCAAAGCGAATTGAATGTAACGGTGGACGGAGCAGCCCTTAAGGTAAGCGTATTTGAGGATTGCTACGTTCTTAATCCTACCAATCTTGCTTCAAAGCCCAATGCTTCCGGCATTGATCAGCTGGTAAGTGTCTACATCCCTGAGGGGGCTGATAAGAGTTCCCCCATACTGTTCTGTGTTAATAACGCAGGCTGGCTCATGAATTCATATTCCGGCAGAACGACTGTAAAGGACGGTTCTTCATATGTATCAGACAGCGACACTGATATAGTGGGATATGCACTGGCCAATAAATATCTGATCGTATCATACGGAGCAAGAAGCCGTTCTGATGCCCCGGAAGACGGAAAATATGTTTCACATGCACCGGCTACCATAACTGACACAAAGGCGGTTGTCAGATACCTTCGTTACAATAAAGAAGAACTTCCTGCAGGTGATACGGATAAGATAATCATAACGGGAACCTCAGGAGGCGGAGCATTATCTGCCATTATCGGAGCCAGCGGCAACAGTCCTGATTTTTATGAGTCGCTGTATGCTATCGGGGCAGCAGGCGTTGAAAAGGATGGAGATGCTTATGTTTCCACGATAAATGATGATATTTATGCAGTTGTGGCATATTGCCCTATAAATGATCTTCGTGAAGCGGATGCAGCCTACGAATTCACATTCGGAAGCACAAGAGGCAGGCTGGTAGCGGAAAATGCCCCATGCAGAGTAAAAAAGGATGTCACAAGTGTTTTCAATAATGACCTGCCTGAGGGATATACATACCAGGCCATGCTGGCTGCATCGGAAATGCTTGCTGCAGAATACGCAGCATACGTTGAATCTCTGGGACTGGTAAATGAAGACGGGGAACCACTCACAGGGGCCAATCTGGAAGCAGAAACCATCAGACTCATTGAAAAGGAAATAGCTGCAACCCTCGCATCAGACGGAATCGACAGCATGCTGCAGGATCTGACCGTAAAACTCCAGGGAGCATCAGCAGAATATTATCCGGGAGATGAAGGCTGGGAGGACTGGCTGATTGTTGACGAGGACTCAGTTACATTTGATTATCAGGAATATTTATATTGGCTCTGCAGAAATTCTGCTCTTAAGATGGTTCCTGCCTTCAGCAATATGGGAATACATGAGGAAGGTTCGATATCAAGCCAGAACGAAGACAGCCTTTACGGTACGGAGGATTTTGCATATTCCGCATTTAATGAATATTCATGGGACAATGATGCAGTTGCAGGAAACGGATGCGGCATTGATGATACCGGAATGTCATTTACAGAGTATCTTGCATCAGAAGAAGGAGCAGTACTTGCAATGCAGCTTAAGATGACCAGTCCCATACCTTACCTTGTAAGCGGTGAGGCTGACATTGCTCCGTACTGGTATGTAAGACACGGCATGGCAGACAGGGATACATCCTTCAATCTGCAGACAGTACTGTTTACAGCAATATCAAACAGTAAAGCCGTTGCAGCACACAATACAGGCTTTGCATGGCTTAAGACCCACAGCGGAAATTATGATATACAGGAAGCCTTCGGCTGGCTCAATGATGCTGTTTCAGAATGAAGCCGATAAAAAAACAGAAAAGGCTACGGAGGAAATCATTAATCAGCAGCAGTGATTTATAAGGTGTTGGAAAGGC
>JABUTA010000135.1 GCA_021443845.1 Parasporobacterium sp. | reverse complement strand
CAGGATATTATCAGCCGGATAGGGAGCATTGTTTTCTTTTGTGAGCTTTTCTGATACGGCTGCTCTTAATTCGGGGTCGCCCTTGGAATCCCCGTAATGAGTGCAGCCTGCCAGAAGCTGTCTGTAAACTTCATCGCATATTGCCCTGGGAGTATCGAAATCCGGTTCCCCGCCGGAAAGATTGAGAATAGAAGGATCCTCCTTCTGAAGCTGCCTCAATCTGGCCAGAAGAGTGACAGACCTGGAAGGCTCTACAAGGTCCAGGTATTTGTTGAGATTAAATGATGTATTCATAATTATATAGTCCTTAATGTAGTATTGCTGTGCATGATTCAGGTGTTATTCATAACGGGTCCCGGTATTATCTGACTGCCATAGGTCGGTGCATATCAGGGGCGCTTACTTTGACGAATCAATGCAATAAAGCGCACAACTGATTATTATATACATTTATTCAGATAAATGCCAGCAGATTATTCTTCATCATCGTCAATAAGATTCTGCTCAGCCTCAAGACGCTGGGCTTCTATGGTCTGACGGTATTCTACAGGAGTCATTTCAAAATATTTTCTGAAGGTTTTGCCGAAGTAAGCACTGTCGCTGAAGCCGGTCTTCATGGCAATGTCCGTAATGCTGTCCGCAGTATCTGAAAGAAGGTTTCTGGCAATGCTGAGCCTGTACTCGGTGAGATAGTCAACAGGAGTCTTGCCCCGGACCTTTTTGAAGCATCTGGCAGCTTCCCGGGAGCTGATGCTTGCAGCGGCGGCAATATCTTCCACAGTTATCTTTTCACTGTAGTGCCTGTGAATGAATGAAACCATATAGTGGAGCCTGTTCTGGTTCATGGTGAAGTTCTTGGGCAGGTTGGCTTCATAGTCCCGTATTTCGTTCAGAATATTGATCCAGACTTCCGAAAGCATGTTTCTGATCAGCAGTTCATATCCGAAGGTATCTGCAGGAAGCTTTTTCATTTTTTTCATAAGGGAAATGATCTGCCTGCCGCTTTCGGTGGAACCATTGAACCTTGCAATCTCTATATTGGGGTTAGTCAGTACCCCGGATACATATTTGGTTTCAAATGCAGAATGGAAATGTCCTCCCAGGATAATGGGATGAAAATGAAGTGTATCTTCCACAACAGGCTTTTCGGGATCCGTGCTGCATTTCATGTTGATGATATTGTTATTAATAAGGTACACATCTCCTTCTTCCAGTATATAACTTGAGGAGTTTGTGTAGATCTTCATGGAACCCTTGCGGATGCGGCTGAGCTCCAGTTCCTCGTGCCAGTGCCATGTCATGCTCTGGCTGATAAGGTTCTTATAGCTGACAGTTGAGCAGGCAAAAGGGAAGGAATTTGTGATGCCGGATATATGCTCCCGGTTATGTTCGTCAATGGTAAATGCCATGTTTTTCTCCGTATTTTTCTATACAATATTAGAATGCTGTCTGAATTTTACTAATAATTGTCCATTTTAATATATTTTTCGGACTTGCTCAAGAGTATAATATGGACAGTTCAAAAAGAACAAGGAGGAAACAAACATGAAATTATTTAATGTTAAAAACATTGACGGATTGTTCAATACAATCCAGGACTGTACAGGTAATGTGAATGTGGTTCTCCGTGATAAAGTTATCAACCTTAAGGATGACATAAAGACATACTCAAATATCTTCTCAACCCTTTCATCAGGAAGCGGAATCGAAGAGCTTAACCTTACAACTGAGAACACAGAAGATACAGCAAGACTTCTGAAGTTTGCTATCAGAGGATAACAGACAGAAATATACGGTAACTTATTAACGGTAATTTTTAAAACATTGTAACTTATCAACTGATATTTATTATCACAACCACAAACATTATACAGTCAAAAGAAGTTCCGTCCGGATGGTCCGGGCGGTATTTTTATTCACGCAAAGTTCCCGTATGGGTCTGAGTAACAATATGATCGCAGCGACTGTAAATTCTCATGCAGAAGGCTGTCCCCGGGGTATGGGATGTTTTGTTTGGATGTGTTTCTCCGAATCTTATTGTTGAGGCTGTCCCCGAGATATGGGATGTTTGGGAAACCGGAAATGAAGACTCCCGATGTAGTTGTGGCTGTCCCCGTGATATGGGAAGTTTGAGTTAATTAAAAGTTGATGTACATATAATGATAATGTAATATAATTATCTGTCAGTGCCCTGGATGGCACACCCCACATCATAACTTCAGTTATTTTATTTTATGAAAAAGGCGGTATGCTCCCGCATATACAGCAATCGAACAGAGAAACTGCTGTGTATGTAAGCGGTGGGAGATTCACGAAAGGGAATATTTATGGAAGAGAAGATTATCGATATCATCGAAGTTACGGGATACTGTGAGATCACAGATACAGAACAGACCTTCGATGAGCTGGAAGTGGAAGATGATGCTTTTGAAGATATACTGGATGTAGTTCAGGAGGAGTTCGATATTGAAATCTCAAAAGCTGATGCAGCTGACCTGAGAGCAGGATCGGTCAGGGATTTCATCAATTATATTGAAGCCAATGCCTGAACATGCCGGCTGGCTGCCGGAAACAAAATAATATTTAGGAAAACCGGAATAAATGGGACAGAATAAAACAAAAGATTTTACTAAAGGACCGATACTGGGACCGCTTCTTAAATTTGCGGTCCCGGTTCTTTTTGCCCTGCTGCTGCAGACGCTGTACGGAGCCGTGGACCTGCTGATAGTAGGACAGTTCGGAACAACAGATAATGTATCATCAGTTGCCATGGGCTCTCAGATCGTCGGAGGAATGACACAGATAATAGCAGGCCTTGCTACCGGCATCACTGTGCTGGTTGGTCAGTTCCTTGGGGAAAAGAAACCTGAAAGGGCAGGCAAGACCATAGGAACTGGTATTTACACATTTGCAGTAATTGCAGCCATTGTCATGGTCATTCTGCTGGTGCTGGCTGAGCCTATGCTTCGTCTGTTCAATACTCCTGAAAGTGCCATTGAGCAGGGTGCTGCGTATATCCGTATATGCGGTATAGGTATGGTATTCATAGTTGCATATAACCTGATAGGCAGTGTGTTCAGGGGAATAGGTGATTCTTCCACACCCCTTATCACCGTAGCCATAGCCTGTGCAGTCAATATAGGCGGAGACCTGCTTCTGGTGGGGGTTTTCGATATGAAGGCTGCAGGAGCTGCCATTGCCACTGTGTTCGCACAGCTGGTCAGTGTAGTGCTTTCGCTGATCATGATCAGAAGGAAGAAGCTGCCCTTTACTTTCAGTAAGGAAAGCATGAAATTCGAAAAAAGGCTGGCGGGAGGCATCCTGAAACTGGGTATACCCCTGGGCCTTCAGGAAATAGTTATCAGTGCCTCCTTCCTTATAGTATCAGGTGTAGTGAACAATCTGGGAGTTACAGCCTCTGCATCAGCGGGAGTGGCAGGCAAGCTTATTACATTCATAATGCTGCTGCCAAGTGCATATGCCCAGGCATTATCTGCATTTGTTGCCCATAATATCGGTGCAGGGGAAATCGCCAGGGCTAAGAAGGCATTGCTTCACGGTATATGGACATCCCTGGCATTCGCAGCGATAATGTTCTACTTCTCCTTCCTGCACGGCCCGTGGCTTACGGGAATATTCACATCGGAGCCGGAGGTAATGGAAGGCGCTGCTCAGTATCTGAAAGCATACGCCATCGACACATTCTTTACATCTTTCCTTTTCTGCCTGATAGGATTCTTCAACGGCTGCGGAAAGACTGCCATCACGATGGTACAGGGAATGCTGGGTGTGGCGGTCCGTGTGCCGGCGGCCATCATAATAGGCGGGATGCCCTGGGCGAATCTGTTTACCATTCCATTATCCACACCTATAGCCACAGTTATTCAGATAATTTTCTGCCTGATATGTTTTGCTTTTGTTATGAGAAAGCTGAAGCGGACAGGCGCATAGACTGAAAATCAAACTGATGAGAAAAAGTGCTTGTTACGGATATTTTGAAGAAGTGTTTTTACGTTATTGAAGAAAATATGCTTGCTGCAGGCAGAGGAATATAAAGCTTCATATACATCAGGGAAGGTTTGAAGTGTTAAAAATAAAATCATAAAAATATAAGCATTATATTTGAGAAACATATTACGGGAAAAGAGAAACAGAAATGATAAATGTGACTGTCTGGTATGAATACACCCAGGAATCGGGAATCCTGAGAAGAGATATGGTTCCGGAAGGAATATCTGACGAAGTTTTTAAGGGATATTCCGCATATATAGAAGAGTCCGGCAGGAAAATACGCGAAGTGTATCCGGAAGGACTTATGGCGCCGGTGATCAGGGCACTTAAGGAAAATCCGGATCTGAATGTCACATATACCACTCTTTATGATGAAAATTTCGGTCTGAGTGATGAAATCCTGGATAACACCGATGTACTCATCTGGTGGGCACATATTTCCCATGATGCAGTGCCGGACAGCCTGGCAGATAAAGTGGTGGAGAGGATACAGCGGGGCATGGGCTGCATATTCCTGCATTCTGCCCATAAGTCCAAGCCATTCATGAAGATCATGGGAACAACAGGAACCCTCAGATGGCGGAACGGGGATTTCTGCAGACTGTGGAATACCTGTCCTACCCACCCCATCGCTGCGGGAGCACCGGAATATATTGATCTGCCGGAAGAGGAAATGTACGGAGAGTATTTTGACATTCCGAAGCCTGATGATGTGGTGTTCACAGGATGGTTCAGAGGGGGCGAAGTGTTCCGCTCCGGCTGCACCTGGATCAGAGGCTATGGAAAGGTATTCTATTTCCAGCCGGGTCACGAGACCAATACAGCCTATTACAATCCTGACATATTGAGGATACTGGTAAATGCAGTAAGATGGGCTGCCCCTGTAATGTGGAGAGACAGTCTGAACTGCCCGAATGTACTTGAGTCGCCGGAGGCAAAGTATATTAACTGAAAACAATTATTATGAGCATGCAAAAATGCAGTGGCAAAATGCAGTACATATTTCCTGCTGAAGAAATTGCTCTGAACCATGAGTTCAGGTTTATCAGTTTTGAAATGAAAAAAGTGCCGCTGCGGGAGTTGGTTGCCGGCCAGCCTGGGTGGAGTAAGAA
>JABUTA010000134.1:5191-10342 GCA_021443845.1 Parasporobacterium sp. | reverse complement strand
AAACAATGGTTGTTAATTTATGCTACATTGATCGTATAATTTATGTTTTTTGTTGCTGTATTACAAAATGTCTTATATATTCCATTATGGCAACCGGGAGCCTGTTTCATGATTGAATGCAAATTATATATGCTCCATTCAATTAAAAATGCGAATTCACCCTGCAAATGCCCTGATGATATTATATACATTAATGCACAGGATAAGTATCATGACTCCTTCGAACAGCATGGTGGCCTGTCTGTTGTCTATCTTCCTGTGGATTTTTCTTCCTATCTCGCTGCCCAGGATGCCGCAGACTATCATGCCTATCAGTATCAGTATCTTAACATCCGGCAGACCGTTTGTGATCAGGTTCTGACCGGTACCGAATATCTGGCTGCACAGTACGATGAACAGGCTGTTCTGAGTGGCCTTTTTCATAGGCATTGCAAAGAAATACGTAAGTGCCGCAACATTGAAAGGTCCGCCGCCGATTCCAAGGAAGGATCCCAATGCTCCCAGGGCAAAGCCGATGATTATCATTGCAATTACCGAATCTGTTTCTCTGTTCTTTATCCGGTCCTTGTTGATGGTGTATATCAGCGTTGCAAATGTTGCCGCGAACAGTACGCAGGCCTGTACACCCTTAACGGTTTCCTGATTTTCAAATAAAGGCTTTATGAGGTTGAACAGAATCTTGCCGATGACTCCCCCCACTGCCGCACTGATTCCCAGTATGCTGGTGGTCTTCAGCTCAATGGTGGACTCCTTTTTGATAAATGTCTTTCCCACAGACCAGGCTGACATGGCAATGACTGTACATCCGGACAGGAAATTCACTGTCGTAACCGGTATCATTCCCGTTGCATCCAGCACAGGCTTGATGATGACTCCCCCGCCCATACCGCTGAATGCACCTATGGTGCATGCGATAAGAGCTATAAGGTAACATATAACATATAACATTCCGGTTCCCCCGTTTTGTATCCTAAACTGTATGTTATTATAGCCTATATTCAAATTTTGTATACTTGTTATCAAGAATTGATCAGATTGAACATCTTCATCGATACTGTGTTTCTCGGATTGTATACTCCACTGCGTAGCTTCTGCTTTTTACCTGCGCGCACGCTTCCGGGATTCTCTATGACGATTTTATCGGAATCCATTTTGATTACGACAGCGAGCGAAAGGAAAGCAACTGAAAGCCCCAATATTTTCCGGTTGCTGTATTACAAAATATTTTATATATTCCACCCATGGGCAACCGGGGGGTGCTGCCATCCGCTTCAGTCTTGAGAAGGGGGTGGTTCTCATGAGTACATATGAAGAATTCATGATCATGCTGACCATTGGTCTGTTGATAATCGGAATTATAAATATAAACAAAAAGAAATAGTGCCCCAGTATCGATAATTAAGGCACTATTTCAATAGTCCAAAAGTCGAGCGGATAGATAGCGCTATCGCCCGGTTGTCTTGATGGGATTATTATAGTTATTTTTATGCTGGCTGTCAATTCCGAACAAAAGTGCTCTCAGCCTGCCCTCTTATATATATCCGCCACATCACTTATGGATATGAATGCGCTGGAATCTGCCGACATGATGAGGTTACGGGCTTTCGGTATCTGGAATCTGTTAAGAACCACATATATCACGCTGCGGTCCGTGTCGGAATAATACCCCTTTGCAGGGATGACGGTGATCCCCTGACGGAATTCCTCTGATATCATGCTGCAGATGGCTTCCGGATTTTCAGTGACTATCATCATTGACTTTGACCTGTCGATACCTTCTACTACAAAGTCCACAGTCTTTAAGGCGGCCATATAGGTGACTATGGAATACAGCGGAAGTATCCAGCTCTTCATAACAAATCCGCATACAAGATACAGTATGACATTGAATATCATGACAAATGTTCCTACCGATATACCCAGAGGCTTGGCAAATATTACAGCCATAACCTCGACACCGTCTATTGCTCCGCCGAACCGTATTACCATACCGCTTCCCAGGCCTGAGATCATGCCACCGAATATTGCACAAAGCAGAAGGTCTGATCCTGCCAGAGGGGAAGCGAAATTCACATCTATGGGAAGTACATCTGTTATAAGCCAGGACCCCAGAGAGTATATGAGTACCGCATATATGGAATAAATGGTAAAGGCAGGTCCCTGCTTCTTAAATCCTATGGCAAACAAAGGAATGTTGATTATCACAAGGAACAAAGATAATGACATCCACTCAGGGGTCATCTGGGCAAGGAACATGGAAAGTCCCGACACGCCGCTGTCATACAGCTTAACCGGCATCAGAAACAGAGTAACACCCAGAGCATTTATTATGCCCGCAATTGTAATGATTATAAAGTTCCTTAATTTCAGATTGATTTTCATTCTTTACTCCAGTCCCACATTTCCGCTGCTTCTCCCGCTGGTTCCGTTTTCCAGGGGAAGCCAGTCCAGAGCCTTTTTGATATATGTATTCCAGAAATCCCACTCATGGGCGCCTTCACCCAGCACGAATTCATGCTTTATTTTATGCTTTGTAAGAAGTTCGTCAAATGCTGTATTACGGTCCAGCAGAAAGTCATCCCTTCCGCAGGCCATGTAAATGTCAGGAAATTCCTTCCCCTGGGCTGCCGGGGAAATATACTTTATCTGTAGGAAGTATTACATAAAGAGGTACTGTTCGTCCTAATGTTTCCGCCATAAAATTAACCTGAAAAACTGCCATGGTGAATCTCCTTTAATCATCTATCCTGTTTTATATATTTTGCGTTAACGTATTTAGTTGCCCGTGCCTGACCTAGCTTTCTTACCAGACCGTCCCTAACCATCTTACCAAGCACCGACTCGACCGTCGTAGGACTAACATCCTGCAGGAGGTCACATATATCAGATTTTGAAACCGGAAGAACGCTGTTTAACACAGTCTGCTCTATCCTTTCTGTTTTATTCAGACGTTTACCGTTAACAGTGGAAAATCTTTTATCCAGCTCCTTGTAACACTTATAAAGAGTGGACAGAAAATTTTCCATGAACTCAATATATGAGTTTTCGTTTGTATGCCACCCAACAGAAGATTCCTGCAACGAAGAGTAATAGTACTCTTTGGCATTATTAATCTGTTCTTCGAACGAAACATATTTCCCTACATCATATCCGCTTTTATAAAGCAGCAGCAATGATAATAACCTCGATACTCGTCCGTTTCCGTCGGTAAAAGGATGAATACACAGAAAATCCAGGATAACGCAAGGAATCAACAGCAGTTTACTGATATTCGGATTATCCCTCGCATCCATATACGCCATTATCATCTGCTCCATGGCATCTTTTGTCTCATTTGCGCCTACAGGATTAAACCTTATTCTTCTCCGCCCGATTTCATCAACTTCCATGATGAGGTTATCCTCCTCCTTATATTTTCCGGACAACTTATACCCGGCGGTCCCTGTTATTATTTCATGTATATGAAGTATCGTGTTTTCAGATAAAGGCAGATGCTCATAGGAAGAGTGTATCACATCCAGTGCGTCCCTGTATCCTGCAATCTCACGCTCACTATGATTCACAGGTGCACTGTTTCCATCCACTATTTCTTTAATCCTCGCATCTGTGGTCACAATACCCTCTATTGCATTAGAGCCTTTAACCGACTGCACCCTGGCTGTTTTTTCCAGTTCCGTATATATATTTTTATTTTTATCCTTCCTGGTGACGGAAATCGAATTAACAGATGCTATAGTTGATGTCAGGTTAACGAGTTGAGCCGGCAGCAGCCCTTTATCCAAAAAAGAATAATCAAAAATATGCATATAATACCTCTCTAAAATCGAGTATCTGCATATAAAATATCATATTATATGCAGATACTCAATTTGTATCTGTATATTTGCCTGCATTTCTCAGGCTTCCACAAGTAGGATACTCTGTTTTCCAAAACATCATTTATCCGGATATAGACTTCGGCACATGTTCAAAAACGAGAAAACAGGCACCCTCATGTAAGGACACCTGCTTCCCGAAATTGTTTATGGAAACTATGAAAAAACGGTCAAAACAGTATTATTTTTCGTTGGCCACCCTGGTGAGTTTTTCTACATACTCATCATACTTGTCACCGTATCTGTCACGGCGGCCGATTTCAGCCTGATGTTCAATAACACCGGCCAGATTCATACGGCTTCTTGCCTGTTCTTCTTCGGTGAAGTTATATACCACTTTGTCACCTTCAGTTTTAACAGTGCCGTGGATGCCGCATACAGGGCAGCATACAGTGGTGGTATCATTCATCATCATTAATGAGCAGTGGCATGCAGGACATACACCCGGATCACTTTCCCATGGGATATCCTTGTAAGCCTTACCCAGAGCTTTGGCAGTTCTTTCTCCCAGCAGCTCGCAGTCCTTTGCGAACTTTTCCTTCATCGGAGGAATGTAAGCCCCTGTTACATTTACCATGTCAACCTGCTTCATGTTAAGGCTCATGCCGAACAGCTGCATGGTGGGAAGACCCATTGATACCCAGTGATCCGTAGTAGCGCCCCCGACAGAAATATAGGAAACATAATGTCTCTTAAAGCAGTTGTCAGGAAGCAGCTCGCCGCCGTTGTCCTTACGGAGCTCATTTTCAAACATCATGTAAGCCATGTCATGGGCAGGACCGAAGCGGTCAATGAAATTCTTCAGCTGACCGGCAGGCGCCAGTACATATACAGGTGCAGCAACAATGATGGCATCAGCATCCAGCACTTTGTCAGAAAGACCTTCATAATCATCCTTGATACAGCAGGTGATGGGTTTGCCCTTCTCAAGAGCCCTGGAGCAGGAACCGCATCCGATGCATCTCCCGATTTTCATTGTAACAGTATCAATGATCTCAATCTCAGCATCCGGAGCGGTAACCTTCACTGCCTCAACAGCTTTGTTCAGAAACCACTTGCAGTTGCCGTTCTTGGATCCGAAATTCAAACCTAAAACTTTCATTTATTCTAATACCTCAAACTTCAATATCTCAAATCTGTAAATTCACTCCAACTATTCTGTCCGCACACGCGTCTTCCGTTCCATAAGTGACGGTCCGCTCACACATCTGTAAGCGAATTGGGCGAGCCGTTGTAAGTCAGGGATGGTGTGAGCATTTTTGCAGGTGAATTTACA
>JABUTA010000134.1:0-5133 GCA_021443845.1 Parasporobacterium sp. | reverse complement strand
CCGCAATAAGCCTCATCTTCATATTCAGAGATCACATAACCGTCATAATCATTTTCCTTAAGGAAAGCAAATATCTTATCGTAAGGGATAGACGCCTCCACACAGTCCTCAGACAGATAGTGGAACTTGCCATGGATCTCGAAAGAGTAAGGAAGGATTTCCTTAAGTTCATCGAACAGTCCCGGGAGTGCAGATTCAGGTCTGAACTGAACGAATCCCCACATTCCTGCAACAGTATCCATGATGGCAGGGGTCGCTCCGGCAGCAAAAAGCTTCTGAACAGCCTCATCCTGAGATACACCGTCAAGTCTCATCCGCTTAGCCATCTCCAGATGCTCTTCTTTAACACCCATGGAAAGAGCTCTGTCCCACTTAGGCTTGTTAGGTGCTACAGCCATACATCCCATATCCGGAACAAATCCCAGATAAGCAGAACCTGTAGCCTTGATAACATCCAGATACTTTTTCATGTTGTCAGACAGCGGAGTCTCCGGATTGTGGATCTCGATACCGCATTTAACATCAAACAGTTCAGCATAAGGTGCCAGTCTTCCGAAAGCTTCAGGAGACATCATATACTGTACACGCATTGTCTTGCAGCCTAACTTATTGGCAGCTCTCAGGTCAATAATGGCATCAGCCAGCATCTCATCATCTGTAAGGTCACGGTCGCATCTCATGCCACGGTCATTATTGGCAGCATAGGTTACAGGACCGATACCGTATTTAACCTTCAGTTCTTCCACCATTCCCAGGAATTCATCACTTACATTCGGATAAGAAGGAATCATCTGGGTGGCAACTATTTCATAGCCTTCAGCACCTGCCAGTGCTGCCTGCTTAACACATTCTTCGAAATCATACTGACCTCTGACATATTCTGTTCCGTAGCAGAACAGAGTAGCTCCTAATTTAAGTCCCATTCTGATACCTCCTTAATCTTCAAAAACCACATTGCATGTATCACCTGCATCAAGCGGCATATACACATGGCCCGGTCCGATGTTCATGTAAGGTACTCTCAGCATAAGGTTAAGCTTCAGCTCGTGCTCTCCTGCAGCTACGCCCCCCGGAACGATAACCCTTACCCTGGCAGGAGTCTTAGGTGTCCAGAACTCGGTTACAGCCCAGGTGAGCTTGTAAATCGGCATTTCCTTGCCGTTCAGTTCAAAAGTCACAGCTTCCTGAGGAATCTTCTCGCCGTCAATAAAAACTTCAAGAGTATCAATGTCTGAAAGATAATGTCCTCTGTAATATGCCAGCATCACGTCGAAGGTGAAACCGTTGTTTTTACCGTTAATGTACATGGCTTTAACAGTTTCCTTCTTAATGTTGCATTCGTGATATGGCATGCGCATCGCAAATCCCATAATAATTTCCTCCGTAATTGGTGTGTTACAGATGTCTCCTTCTGCATATGCGGCATCTGTAAATTAATGTAAAAAACAAACGGGGCGGATTCAATCTGATTCCGCCCCTTAATCAATGCCTGTTTTCTATGATATCATGCGAAAAATCAATCTTATATTTTTACTTCGAATGTCTCCGCCTGCAGCAAACGCTGTGAGACACTGTCACGACGTCTTCGCACTTTCCTTTAATCTGAGATCCTTCTGGAAGTTGTCATAAGCGATAGCAGCTACTAACAGAACACCTTTAACTATGTACTGAACGTAGATGGATCCGCCCATCATCTGGATACCGTTAGACAGAACACCGATGATAAGAACTGACAGGATAACGCTCAATACGTTTCCTCCGCCGCCTGAGAAAGATATACCTCCCAGGATACATGCGGTGAAGCATGAGAACATGGCATCAGATGCGATACCTGCACTTGCAGAACCTGTACGGGATGTAAGAACTATAGCTGATACACCAACGAAAAGACCTGCTACCAGGAAGATCAGCATACGGATCTTTTTTGTGTTAACACCTGCAAGACGGGTAGCTTCTTCATTGCCGCCGATAGAGTAGATGAAACGTCCGAAGTATGTTTTGTTCATAAGGAACCATCCGATGATAACTGCAATCACCATAAGGATAACACAGATAGGGATCGCTCCGAACAGCTTGCCCTGTCCTATCTTCTTGAAAGCTTCCGGGAAGTTGAAATATGTTTCTGAATTAGACCATACGTAAGCAATACCCTGATATATGGTCATGGTAGCCATGGTGGCGACCATCGGGTGAACCTTCAGCTTGATGGCACAGAATCCGTTGATGGATCCCAGCAGGGCTCCCAGCGCAAGAGCTATAAGGATTGCCAGAACTACCGGCACATTTGCTTTGGTGAGAAGTTTACCTAAAACTATACTTACGATACCGATCTGGAACGATACCGAAAGGTCGGCACCGGAACTGATCATGATCATTGAAATACCGATGGTGGCAATGATCAGATATGAGTTCTGAACCAGAATGTTAACAAGGTTGTTCCATGTAAAGAATCTGTCTGCAAATATTGCAAAGAAAGCGATGCAGACGATAAGTAAAATTAAAATGTAGAATCTTTCTACGACTCTTATTGCACCCTTCATAATTAACTCCTATTCCATAGACATTAAACTGAGTATTCTTTCCTGAGTAAATTCCGACTTCTGAAGTTCACCGGTGACCTTACCGTCAGCCAGTGCATATATTCTGTCAGACATACCGATAAGTTCTTCCATGTCAGAGCTGATCATAAGTACTGCCTTACCCTGGGCTGCCAGGTCTGACAGAAGATTGTAGATCTCAGCTCTTGCACCAACGTCGATTCCCCGTGTCGGCTCATCAAAAATTACCAGCTTGGATTCATTGACCAGTGTACGTGCCAGAACAACCTTCTGCTGATTACCTCCTGAAAGGTTTCGTACCAGCTGATTTCTGGTCGGGGTCTTGATCTTCAGTTTTTCTATAAATTCATCTGCTTCTTCCTTAACCTTCTTATCCTGTACCACGATACCCTTGGATATTTTAGGAAGATGTGTCAATGCAATATTCCAGTCGATACCGAAGTTAAGAAGTGCGCCCTGTCTCTTTCTGTCTTCCGGAATGAGCCCGATACCCAGCTTGATGGCCTCGCCGGGATTCTTAACATTAACTTCTTTACCGTCAAGAATTATTTTGCCTGAATCCTTTTTGTCAGCACCGAAGAGAACCCTTGCCAGCTCTGTTCTTCCTGCGCCTACAAGGCCTGCCAGGCCTACTATCTCGCCTTTGTTAACATGAAGAGTGATATTTTTATCACCGTTGCCGCATACATCCACAAGTTCAAGCATCGGCTCCTGAGTCACATATTCGTTCTTCGGATAAATGTCCTTCAGTTCACGGCCAACCATGTACTTGATGAGTTCGTTACGGTCTGTATCTGCTGTATTGAGAGTTGTCACATAATGTCCGTCTCTCATAATGGTCACACGGTCTGTAATAGCAAAAATTTCATCCAGACGGTGTGAAATGTATACGATAGATACTCCTCTCGACTTCAGCATTCGGATTATATCAAATAATACATCAACGTCCTCTGTGGTAAGAGGTGCCGTAGGTTCGTCAAGGATAAGTACCTTGACATCCTTTGAAACCGACTTTGCAATCTCCACCAGCTGCTGCTGGGCAGTCGAAAGATGCATTACCAGTTTCTTCGGATCTATTTTTACATTAAGTTTTTCAAAAACTTCTGTTGTTTTCTGATTAAGTAATTTAAAATTGACCAGTTTGCCGTACTTTGCTCCGAAGCATACATTTTCAGCTACGGTAAGTCCGTCAATAAGGTTGAGTTCCTGGTATACTACCTCAACTCCATGCTCTCTTGAAAGCTTTGGATTCATGCCCTTGTATGTCTGTCCGTCTATCTCAATGGTTCCCTCTTCAGGAGTGATAGCTCCGCAAAGGCATTTGATCAGTGTGGATTTTCCTGCACCGTTCTCTCCTACTATGGCATGGACTTCACCTTTAAGGAGTTCAAAAGATACATCATTTAAGGCAATAACACCGGGATACTTTTTAGTTATATGATTTAGCTTTAATGCTGTTTCCCCGCTCATATGTCATCTCCCTGTTTGCAAAAATCTGCCGACCGGAACCTCCGGCCGGCAGACCACGAATGCTATGTTATGTATGATAGCTTTATCATCAATATCCGTACTGTTCAACATTTTCAATGGTAACCTTACCCATATCAACAGGTGAGAATGCTTCAACTTCCTTGCCCTGAAGAAGGTCATCGATCTGCTGAGCCTGAGCCTTAACGTTTTCAGCCGGGATACCACCGTTCATGATTGTTCCGATAAGTGAACCGTCCTTGATATAGCTTGCGATTTCTTCGTTAAGTTCTGTTCCGAATACTGCTACGTCTGTAGGAGCTACCGGGCTTGATTCAGAGTGTGTGTAAGCAAGAACACCCAGTGCCATTTCGCCTGACGGTGTGATAACACAGTTGATAACAGGATACTTTGCAAACATGTTTTCTGTTGTAGACTGAGCTGCTACTGTAGAAGCTTCAAGAGATACACATTCAAGAACTTCAAATCTCTTATCTTCAGTGATTTTAGCCTTAACTGCTTCGTATCTTTCCTTCTGCTGTGTAGAGTCTTCATTGCCGTAGATCAATGTCTTAACAGCACCTTCGCCTTCGATGCCGTTCTTGTCAGCCCATTCCATAGCCATTTCTACTATAGAATTACCGCAGATAGTTTCATCTGTTCCGCGGAATACATCTACATTGCCTTCGCCCGGGTTCTGAACGAAGCTGTAAACCTTTACGCCGTAATCTTCACGTACACGTTTGCATGTGTCAGCGATAGCTTCACCTGAAACTGCCCATGTCCAGATAAGATCTGTTCCGCCGATTGCCGCATTTTCAATCTGCTCACACATTGTGATCGGGTCGAAGTTTGAAGACTGGCTCTCATACGCATAACCTTTTGCTTCAAGTTCCTGCTTTAACAGGCCATCGAACATCTGGAAGAATTCACCTTCAAGGCTGAAGAAAAGTGCTGTAACCTTCTTGCCGTTAGGTTCAACTGCTGCCGGTTCTTCTGCGAATACTGCTGTAGCCATTGATAAGATCATAGCAGCTGCAAGAATAATGCTAACTAATTTTTTCATGTAACTTCTCCTTTCAAAAACAGAAAGCTTTAAACTTTCAGT
>JABUTA010000133.1 GCA_021443845.1 Parasporobacterium sp. | reverse complement strand
TCATGTGCCGCCTTCTCCACCTTAGGTCCTCCCGGATAGCCCAGCCCTATTGCCCTGGCTATCTTATCATATGCCTCTCCTGCCGCATCATCCCTGGTACGTCCGATGATATCATAGGTCGTGTGATCCGTGGCTTTTACAAGATGTGTGTGTCCGCCGGATGCCACCAGACATACAAAAGGCGGCTCAAGCTCAGGATGCTCTATATAATTGGCACATACATGGCCTTTTATATGATTTACACCCACCAGTGGCTTATCCTTTGCCCAGGCAATGGCCTTGGCAGCTGATACTCCCACCAGAAGGGCTCCTACCAGCCCGGGACCATAGGTGACTGCAATGGCATCAAGCTCATCCAGAGTAACTCCTGCATCACCGAGGGCTTTTTTGATGACCTGATTGATCTTTGCTATATGCATACGGGATGCTATCTCAGGCACCACCCCACCGTAAATTGTATGGAGGTCTATCTGCGAATATATTACATTGCTCAGAATCTCTGATCCGTTTACCGAAACTGCCGCAGCAGTTTCATCACAGCTGGATTCGATTCCCAAAATAACTGTATCTTTCATATCTTTCAGTCTTCTTCAAACTTTAATGTTATGCTTTTAAGGTCTTTTCCTGCTTCCACTCTGTCAAATATCTTACGGATCTCATCCAGATATTCAGCGGGTCTCAGAAGAGAGGGACTGTAATGTGTAAGCCACATTCTTTCAGGAAGTGCCTCTGCGCCTATACGGGCTGCCTCCCGGAATGTCATATGACGTTTCTGCTCTGCATCAGCCTGCTTATCCGGATCGCCATACATGCCCTCACATATGAAAAGATCCGCTCCCTCAGCCTTCCTGGCTATCACCGGTACCGGTCTTGTATCAGTACAGTATGTGACCTTCAGACCCTTTCTGGCAGGTCCCATGACCATGTCAGGGGTATATACTGTTCCTTCATACTCCACATCTTCCCCGGCCTGGAGTTTGCCCCACATCTTCACCGGAACCGGAAGTTCCCGGGCTCTGTCCGCATCAAATCTGCCTGCCCTGTCTATTACCAGACTGTAGCCGTAGCAGGTAACTCTGTGATGCAGTTTAAAGGCTTCTATGCGGTATCCCGGAAACCAGAAGGTCTGCTCATCCTCCTCTATCTCTATATAATTGATTGCAAAAGGCAGCTCCGGTGCTATTACTCTCAGGGACTCACATACCTTTTTTACACCCTTAGGTCCTATGATATTCAGGGGTTCCCGCCTGTCTGCATTTCCCATGGTCAGCAGAAGGCCCGGCAGACCTCCTATATGATCGCCATGAAAGTGGGTGATGCATATAAGGTCTATAGGTTTAAAGGACCATCCCTTTTCTTTAATGGCTATCTGGGTGGCCTCTCCGCAGTCTATCAGTATATTAGATCCGTTATACCTGGCCATGAGTGACGTCAGGTGCCTCTTAGGAAGCGGCATCATTCCGCCGGTTCCCAGCAAACATATGTCAAGCATTCATCCGCTCCATTTTAATAAAAACTGCCCTGCTTACGTTACAGCTGCTTTATATACAGCAGTGCATCTTCTTTGGGATTTCTGTAAAAATCCGGCCTTTTACCTGTCCTGACAAAACCTTCATCTTCATACAGTGTAATCGCCGGAATGTTGCTTTCTCTTACTTCCAGATTAATGGAGGCAACTCCTCTGTCTTCTGCCATTTCATAGGCAATATCCAGAAGTTCCCTGGCAATTCCCAGGCCTCTGAAATCTTCGTCGACAGCTATGCTGACCAGATTTCCTTCGTCGCAGGCACAGAACACTGCCGCATAGCCTGCCACTCTTTTTGGATATCCGTGCTTATTTCCCATGTCATCCTCAGCCGGTTTCTGAGAAATATAGTCTTCATCACTCCTTGCCACTACGAATATCGTATTCCCGGCTTCAGCATAATGTGCAATGCTGGCTTCTGACCAGGGAGTGGAAAAGAATTTCTGTTCCATGATGGATATCTGCTCTATATCCCCGTAATCCAGTTCATAATATTTTATTTCCATATTACCGGTTATTCTTTTCTGCCGCTTCCCGTTCGGCCTGGCTGGGTCTCAGATAATCCGGAGCCTCTTCGTCAGGGTCTGTCAGAAGTCCTTCAAAATAATACACAAATCCCATCAAAGCTATTGAGTCCGCTCTCTGGAGGTTCAGTTCATCCGGAGCCAGTGCATAATTGAACTCGGCCAGTTCATCAATGGTACTTTCGTACTTTTCAACCCCATCCCCCATAAACACTACCAGGGGAGGATTGCCGTCCAGTCCCGTCAGGTCATTAAGGTACTCCACAAGCTCGGTAATGCTTATGGCACAGCTGTCTTTGAACACGGAAAAATCTATCATCTGATCCGGTCTTATGACAAACGTGAATACTCCTGTATATACCTGATCTCTTCTGGCATCCATAATGGGTACTATTATATTGCCGCTGCCCAGAAAATTGTAGGCCATGGCATGGAGTGTAGGCACATGAATCAGCGGCTTGTTAAGAGCCATCCCCAGGCCCTTGGCTGTAGCACTGCCTATCCTGAGCCCCGTGAATGAACCCGGACCTCCGCTGACTGCTATTGCATCTATATCCTCTTTGTCTATCCCGGCCATCATAAATGTTCTGGCCACAAGGGGCATAAGCGTCTCTGAATGGGTCACCTTAAAAGGTCCCTGTTCCATGGCTATCACCCTGCCGTCTTTAAGTATTGCTGCCGAAGCCTGAGCTCCGGAGCTTTCTATTCCCAGTATTATCATGTTCTGCTCTACCTGTCCTCGACTGTTATAAGTCTGTAATCAAATCCTCTTTCCGGATTCTTTTCCAGCTTGATATGAATGGTGTTTTCAGGAAGTATATCCTCTATCATACTGCCCCATTCTATAAGGCATACACCCTCTCCGAAGGCATATTCATCAAATCCTATCTCTTCCATTTCATCCGGGTCTGCAATCCTGTATACGTCAAAATGGTAAAGAGGAAGCCTTCCCTCTTCATAAACCTGCAGAATGGTGAATGTAGGGGAGCATATATGCGTACGAATGGCGAGACCCTGTGCGAATCCCGCCGTAAATACAGTTTTTCCTGTTCCCAGATCACCGTCAAGACAGTATATGTCTCCCGGAAGGGCACACTGCCCCATCTTATATCCGAAAGAAAATGTTTCTTCCGCGCTTCCTGACTCGTAAGTCATCACAGCCTCCGTTCACAGTTTATATTTTATTTTCTGTCTTATTTATTAATGAATTTAAGATATTCGTTCATAAATGAATCAATCTCACCGTCCAGAACTGCGCCGGTATTTCCTGATTCCCAGTTTGTTCTGTGGTCCTTGACCATTGTATAAGGCTGAAGAACATAGGAACGTATCTGATTGCCCCATCCTATATCGGTTACATCACCCCTGATATCGGCAAGGTTCTTTGCCTGTTCTTCCTTCTTCATCATATACAGCTTGGCCTTCAGCATCTGCATGGCCTTATCCTTATTCTGGAACTGGCTTCTTTCATTCTGGCACTGTACTACTATTCCCGTAGGAATATGGGTAATACGGATGGCTGAAGATGTTTTGTTTATATGCTGTCCCCCTGCGCCTGATGAACGGTAGGTATCGATGCGGAGATCCTCATCTGCGATTTCCACATCAAGATCCTCCTCTATGTCAGGCATAACATCACAGCTTACAAATGATGTCTGTCTCTTGCCTGCAGCATTGAACGGGGAAATACGTACCAGCCTGTGCACACCTTTTTCGGACTTCAGGTATCCGTATGCATTTGTCCCTGATACCTGTATGGTAACAGACTTTATGCCTGCCTCATCTCCGTCAAGATAATCCAGCACCTCCACTGTATAGCCGTGGCGTTCTGCCCATCTGGTATACATACGGTAAAGCATTCCTGCCCAGTCACAGCTTTCGGTACCGCCGGCACCTGCATTAAGTCTCAGGATTGCATCAAGCCGGTCAAATTCTCCCGAAAGGAGTGTGGAGACACGGTAATCTTCAATATCCTTAACAAAGACTGCATATTCTTCTTCTACCTCTGCTGCAAGGTCATCGTCATTTTCCTCTACAGCCATATCTATGAGGGTCAGAAGATCATCATACCTGCTCTTTATTCCGTCGAACCTTTCCAGTTCGGCTTTCAGAGTCTTCATCTCTTTCATGACCGCTGCAGACTTGTCCCCGTTATTCCAGAAATCAGGAGCATTCATATGCTCCTCAATCTCTGCAAGACGGTTATTCTTGGCCTCCCTGCCCAGTGCACTCTCCAGATCTTCCAGCTGGGGGGCATACTGCTGCAGGTCATATTTATACTGATCTAATAAAACCATTAGTTTTCCTCACTTATTTCCGGCCGCAGCACTGTTTGTATTTCTTGCCGCTTCCGCACGGACATGGATCATTAGGATATACCTTATCAGCATCTCTCTTCTTCGGAGCTTTGGCAAGAGATTCGTCTTTGTTGGTAGCCATAGGCTGTGCCACCTGTTCTCTCTCCACCTTCTGCTCAAGTCTTATCCTGAACATTGTGCGGACTGTATCCTCCTGGATGGCTGCGATCATGTCATCGAACATATCGAATCCCTGCATCTTATATTCAACAAGAGGATCCTTCTGTCCGTATGCTGCAAGTCCTATGCCCTGACGGAGCTGTTCCATATCATCAATGTGGTTCATCCAGTGTCTGTCGATTACTCTCAGAAGAACTACCCGTTCAACTTCTCTCAGATGCTCCTCAACAGGGAATTCCTTTTCTTTATTTTCATAAAGCTCCTGTGCGTAAGAAGCCATTTCCTCCATGAAGGCTGCCTTGTTATAGGAACCGTCAACATTGATGAGATGGGGCAGGCGCGGTGCCAGTACAGGAACCGGAGTTCCCGGATTGAGAGCTGCCTGTTTAACAAGTTCTGCCTGCTTCTTCGCAGTTTCTGCCTTGATTCTTTCTTCGGTGATTCTGGCTTCCTCTGTGCCTGCGATTTCTACAGGGCCTGCTGTTGAGAATACAGGAAGGAACATCTCGTTAAACGAACGAAGATCCCATTCAGCGGGGGCAGAACCTTCTTCAATTGCTGCTTCCACGTACCGTTTAACATCAGCCTCAACCATTTCCAGTACAGACTTACGCATGGATTCGCCGTTAAGAACTCTTCCTCGTTCTGCATAAATAAGTTCCCTCTGCTCATTCATTACCTGGTCATACTC
>JABUTA010000132.1:5415-6455 GCA_021443845.1 Parasporobacterium sp. | reverse complement strand
CCAATCATGGATAAATTGCTGAAGCAGATAAAAATGTCCATGATTCGATCGCCACAGCTTCCGCTGACAAGGACAGCCGGCAGAGCAATTAGCCAAGTGGCTAAAACAAATATAAACATACATAAGAAGGGGGTAAATAAGATTATGAACATTTGCAAATTACAGTTAATAAACATGAAAAATGATTTTGTGAAGCTAAGAGATAAATACATGGCGGAATTAAACGCGATGCCGGCGGGAGCTTTATGGGTCGATGGTACAGGAAACAGGAAACAATACTACATGGGCGCATACATAAATGGAAAACGAAATCGTAAATGCATTAATAAGGATCAGAGGACAATCAACCTGCTGGCCAGAAAGAAGTTTCTGGAGATGGCATTGAAGGAAATTGACGGAAATATTATGGTTTTAGATAGAGCTGTTCGTGAGTTTCATGATTGCGATCCAAAGGACATCATTGCAGGGATGACAGCTGCCTATAAAACACTGTCGACAGATTGCTTCTTCGACAGTGTGGCAACCAGCATCGGAACCAGTAATGCGAATGCAACAGGAGAAGGCGGGCCCGGGGAAGGTAAGTATAAAATTGAGTACAGCCCGGAGGAAGAATTTTTTATGACCGAGGATGAATTGGCTCGGGCAAGGTACGAAAGGCATGCGGCATGGGCGAACGAGGACTATGAACGAAGCAGTTATATGCCGGAGGGGCTGATCGAGATAACGAGCCGGGGAGAGCGGGTCAGAACAAAATCGGAAATGCTCATTGCCGAGACGCTGTATAAATACAATATTCCGTTCAGGTATGAGGATGCGACAGACTACGCGTGGCTGGGAATGATACCGGACTTTACGTTCAGAGAGCGGGGGATGAAAAAGTTCTATCTGGAATACTGCGGGATGATGGACGACGAAGAATACGTCAGGAAATTTTTGAATAAGAGAAGAAAGTACGAGGAACTCGGAATTTGCGACTGGAAGAACATTATATATATTCATGAAACAGGGAATCAGGTAAATATGGCCATGATCGATGCCAT
>JABUTA010000132.1:0-5328 GCA_021443845.1 Parasporobacterium sp. | reverse complement strand
GACAACCCGAGCGGATGACCTGAAATGACAACCCGAGCGGACGACCTGAAAGGACAACCCGAGCGGACCGAATCAAACATAAAATGGATAAAAATGAAAAATAGCCGTGGAAAATACTGCAACTCAACAACGACGGGGAATCCCCATAAAATACATGTGTTTAAGAATGCATGTTTTTTTGACGGTCATATTATACGCACCTGGGGGTCTTATGGGCGTCAATAGGGTTTTGATGTAAATTGTCTCTAACCTCCTATTGTAACCTTGAAACCACATCGCTCCAGTGCTTCCTTTATCCCCTGCATCGTCTCATCGGTTGGAGGTTTCAGGCCGTCCAGCTCGTAGGTTTTTCCCATGGCCTCGTATTTCCCTTGTCCAAGATCGTGATATGGCAGAATGTGCACCTTATCCACGTGTGCCTTGTACTTGGAAAGGAAATTGCACAGCATCGCTACATCCAAAGGAGTGTCGTTGACTCCCGGTATGATAGGCACTCTTGGAATTACGTTTTTAATTTTAACGAGAGTGTCGAAATTTTTATGAATTTTCGCGTTGTCCTTACCGCAGTAATACTTGTGTTTCTCGGGATTTATAATTTTAATGTCAAAGAGGAAAAAATCTATTAATTCCAGTATATCCATTACCGGACTCAGGCAGAAATTGCCACATGTCTCCACACCGACGGAGTAACCCTCGTTCTTGCACAGCTTTGCGACTTTGGCAAGGTATGTCGGATGAACGAGGGGCTCTCCGCCTGAAAACGTAATGCCGCCGCCTGAAGACTGGTAGAACACCTTGTCCTGGTTCACCTCTTCGAAGACCTCTTCAGGTGTCATAAGGCGTCCGTTTATTTCGCGAGCGTCGTTTAGGCACGTCTCCACGCATTTGCCGCAGTGCTTGCAGTGGTCAAAGTTCTGCGAAATTCTACCGTTCTTCACGACTATGGAATCATATGCACACACAGGCAGACACTTGCCGCAGTTTATGCACTTGTGTGAGTAGAACATAAGCTGGGGGAATGGCTCAATTGTTTCGGGATTAGCGCACCATTTGCATTTCATAGGGCAGCTTTTGAAAAATACATTTGTCCTTATTCCGTAACCGTCGTGTGTGCTGAATTTCTGAATGTTGGAAATGTATATCTGTTGTGGCATATGATTCCTCCGTCTTTACTGTGTCGTTACCACGCTGATACTTCTGTTCTATTGATAATCAGGTCCTGTGCCTCCTTGCGAAGGTCAACGAAGAATGCACTGTAACCTGCTACTCGTACCAGCAGATCAGAGTAATTCTCGGGATGTTCCTGGGCTTTAAGGAGTGTGTTTCTATCGACAACGTTGAACTGAACATGGAAGCCTCCCAGCAGTTCTTCTGATCGGAGAAGTGCTATAAGCTTCCGCTTGCCTTCATCTGTAGCGATTAAGTCGGGGGTCAGCTTCAGATTGAGCAGTGTTCCGGCTCTGTTCTCTGAGTGATTTATCGCACATACCGATTTGATAACTGCTGTCGGACCCTTCTTGTCGTAGCCAGGGAACGGTGACATGCCGTCAGCCAGAGGCTCCTGAGCCTTTCTGCCTGATGGAAGTGCCCATATTGCCTTGCCGTGAGGTACATTTGCCATTACAGGAACAAGTCCATTGGAGTAATGTGAGCCGAAAATTGAAGTGTACTCGCTAGCCACGTCGCAGGAATACTTGCAGAATTCTGCTGCGATTTCATCAACATACGGATCATCGTTGCCGTACTTTGGAGCTTCTGTAATGAGCATATGTCTCATAATATCGTTGCCCTCGAAGTTATTTTTCAATGCTTCGATGAGATCTGCCATGGCAATCTTCTTTTCTTCAAATACCAGTTTCTTGACTGCCGCCAGAGAATCTGCCAGATCCGCAATGCCGGTTACGAGAAGTCCAGGGCCTGCGAAGTACTTTGAGCTGCCTGCAAACATAATGTCTCTGCCCTGTTTAATAGGACCCTCAACGCAGCAATCTCTAAAAGGCTTGGGGAGTCTGATCTGCTGAGCGCGTTCTGCAAGCTGGCTGCATCTGCACGCACAGCCTACGAGGTATGCCAGCTGCTTCTTCGTCGCTTCTGCGAATTCCTCATAAGTTTCAAATGTGCAAGGGTCGCCTGTCTTAAGACCCATCTGTCTGTTGAATACGTAGCTGTATCCATCGAAGAGTGCCCATTCAACAGCTGTTGGATAACTGTATCGTGACCCTTCATTCCACTGAGTAGTCTCTCCTGCCATCTGCGGAGATACACATCCTACAAGGGTATAGTTCCAAAGATCCTGTTCGCACACACCGCTCTTTCTCAGCATTTCCATTGCCGATTCGTCGAAATGCACTGAAGGCTGACCCGTACCGCATGCGATGAGTTCGGCAATCTTCATGAGGAATTTCTCCGGATTCTTCTTGTTGACTCTTATATTGATTGTCGGCGAGTTCATCTGAAGATCGATGGTTGCCTGAATACCCATAAAGGATAACTCGTTGGCTCCATCTTCACCGTTTTTGTCTATTCCACCCAAAGTTACGCCGTGATATGGCTGATAGCCAACGTAGAATTCTGCACCGGCTTCCGAAAGTCCGTAGAGAGATTCAGCTATCTTGAGCCACAGGCATTCGAGAAGTTCCTGGGCATCCAGATCCGTCAGAATACCGGCAGCCTTATCTGCTTTATAGAGGTCATACAGATACTGGTCGAAGCGTCCGATGTTGTAGCCGGAGCTGTTTTCATCGCAGTAGAGGGCAACCTCTACGAGAGCGATGGCCTGAATGGCTTCTCTAAATGTTCTCGGTGGTTCCCAAGGCACTCTTCTGCAGGACTCGGCAATCGTAAGCAGTTCTTCCGTTCTCGTAGAATCTGCTTCTTCCGCTGCCATCTTCTCTGCAAGCTCAGCATACCTGTCTGACTGAATCTTAACTGCTTCGCAGCAGAGAATTACCGATTTGTAGAAAAGCTGCTTATCAAATGACTCTACCAGGTTCATGTCGAGGGCTGCCATGTTGGCTTCAGCCTCTTCCTTAACGCCCTTGAAGCCCTTTTTTAAGATGATGTTTTCAAAGCCTACTGCAGTTTCGCCACCGCCGACCGTCGTCTTGTTTTCACCGTATACTACAGCTGTTCCTACTGCTACGTTTCTCAGTTCGTCCGAAATATTGGCCATAAAATACTCTTCCATGGACTTACCTGTCCAATAGGGAATGAGATAGTTTCTGATAGTCTCTCTATCCTCTTCCGAAATTGCATATGGATCCTGATCCCTCGTGTCGAGGGTATCGATTTCATCCTTAACCCAGCCGAAGCAGATATCAGGGCAGAATATGAACGACTTAGGCGCCTTGCCGGAGGAACCGATAATAAGCTCCTGAGGCAGGATATTAATTGTTCTCGTCTCCATATACCGCTTAAAAGCCTTGGCTCTGCGGAGAATCATATCTTCGTTTTCTGTTTCCTTGTACACATCGGTGTACACCATGGCTCTCTCTATGTCAACGCAAGGTTCATACGTCCAGAACTGGTCTCTGAGGAAATTTATTCTCTCCGTCGCGCCCTTTGTCCAGTGTTCATGCTTATATTTCGTAGTCATTATGACACCTTCTTTCTTCTGTATCCCTGCAGTAGATCTGACAGCTTGTAATCTTCATCTCCGGCGTCTTCCTTAGCCTTAACGTACCTTACTGTTCTAAGTGTCGATATGATAAGTGCGAATATAATTATCATCATCGGTACACCTGCGATAATCCAAACTGTCTTTACAGCGTTCTGTCCGCCTGACGCGATGAGAACATATGCCAGACATCCCATGAAAATACCATAAAGCATCTTGATCTTCTTAGGAGGATCGTTTTCGATTGAGCTGTCGTGTACAGTGACATTAGCGAGCGCTGATGCAGCAGGGTCCGCGATAGTGCAGAATGATGTGCATACTGTGATGATGAATATTACGATGAGAATCTTACCGCATGGCAGGCTTCCCAGCAGCTGATAAACTGTTGACTGCATGCCGTCTTCCTGAACAGCCTTCCAAACGTCGAACTGACCAGTTGACTGAAGGTAGATAGCCATGCTTCCGAAGATACCGCACCACAGAGCGCAGAAGCCTCCCGATACTGCTGTGTTAACCAGGATAAATTCTCTGATTGTTCTTCCCTTGGCGATTCTGGCGAGGAATACACCGATGATAGGTCCGTATACTACGAACGAACCAACATACTGGAGCCACCAGTCCATTGACCATGTATCGTCAGGATACATGGAATTCATGATGAATGTTCTCTCAGGTATATGAGTCAGCATAATTCCGAGATTCTCGAATGTATTATTGAGAATGAATACAGTAGGACCCAGAACCAGGATAGCCAAAAGGAGGAAGATAAATGCATAGCTTGTGAAAGCTGACATTCTCTTAACGCCCTTCTCAATTCCGGCTACAGCTGAAAATACGAATATAAAGGTTACAACTGCTGCAATGATGAACCATACGAACTTGCTCTGTCCAATACCTGCAACGTTTTCAATTCCGGCACCAATCTGCATGATACCAACGCCCATTGAGCAGGCAACGCCAGCACACATACCGAAAACGATCATGAAGTGGAACAGATTGCCAAGCCACGGGCACTCTCTTCCTACTGCCAGATTAGCGACAGGATCATATGATACCTTTTCTTTAAAAGTGAAAATAATCAGTCCTATTACAACGGCCGGAACAGAATAGAATGCAAACTGTTCAAATGACCAGTGGAACATGGTCTGCGATACAGCCCAGTAAGCTGCTTCAACGCTGCCACCTTCAACACCTGCTACCGATGGAGGGCACATATAGTGATAAATCGGTTCGCCAAGAGCCCAGAAGATGATGCCCGTTCCTATTGCTCCGCAGATAGACATCGTAATCCAGCTGAACATACTGTAATCCGGCTTGGCGTACTTGCCGCCGATTCTAATATTGCCGTACTTCGTGGCCGCAAGAACAAGACCCCCTACGAACACAACGAAAATGAGAAGCTCTATGAGCCATCCTGTACTTTTTCCCCATGCATAGAGCAGACCTGTTAATACCTCGTAAGCCTGATCAGGGAAAATACCAATAAGAATGATGCCCAGTGTCAGACATCCTGCAGCTGAGAAGAAAACACCCTTCTTCAGTTTGCCGCTTTTGCTGTTAGTCTCCATAATTATTCTCCTTATACTGCGAAATGCATTGTGCTTATTTGTCTCTCTATGTTGCAAGCGATATGCCAAATTTGAATTTTAATACCAAATATTTTTTTCAAAGTCACCGCAAGGTTGATTTTTCAACGTTTGTGGGTTTTTTAA
>JABUTA010000131.1 GCA_021443845.1 Parasporobacterium sp. | reverse complement strand
TCCTTGCTTCTGATCATTGCCTTTGGATTTTCAATTTCACTGATATGCAGACGGCATCCGGAACTGGGACCCCAGGGTCCAAAGTTTACCAGAAAGCAAAGGGTAAAAAGTCTTTTGGGAGTTACCCCTATCATAATTCTCTTCCTGCTGGTGCTCGGAGGAATCTATGGGGGATTGTGCACCACCACAGAAGCAGGTGCAGTAGGTGCGCTTGGAGCGATAATAATTGCGCTGGTGACAAGGCAGATGTCCTTTAAAAGGCTCTATCATGTTCTCAGGGAAGCAGTAAAAACAGTTGGAATTATCCTGTTTCTCATAGCCGGAACCTATGTATTCATTCGTTTTCTTAACGCAAGCAGGCTTCCTCAGTTCATAACAGAGTTCGTGGCAACTACATTTTCATCTAAGATTGTGCTTCTGATCATGGTTGGACTTCTGTATGTCGTCCTGGGCATGGTCGTTCCGCAGATGTGCATCATCATGCTGACAGTTCCGCTGCTTTGGCCTGCTATGGAAACGATGGGATTCAATTGTCTCTGGTTTGGTGTATTTGTGACTATGATGCAGGCACTTGGCGGCATTACACCTCCTATCGGTATCATTGCCTATATGGTTTCAGGTATGGCAGGGTGTTCTGCAGGGAAAACATTCAGGGGACTTGTTCCGTTTATCGTCGTTTACGGTCTGGTGATCATACTGATATGTGTGTTCCCGTCACTGTGTACATGGCTGCCAACGTTAATGGGAGGCGGAGCCTGATCAATAAGATGCACAAAGCATTTTCATATTGCCAAAGTCCGGATAATAATTCGGAAATAAAAATAGAAAAGGAGAAAAACAATGAAGAAAAAAATTATGGCGGTTTTTGTAGCATGTGCAATGGTACTTTCATTGGCTGTGGGGATCGTTTCGGCAGATGAAGGAGATAAGGTATACACTGTCTCAATTCAGTTTACCTTCCCGGAAGAATCAGCAACCGGCGCTAAGAAAGTTCTGTCAGAGATTGAAGAAGAGTCTAACGGACGGATCAAGTTTGAGACTTACTATAGTTATGCATATGTAGAGCAGGCGGATGTACCTGAGGGACTTGAGACAGGTCAGCTTGATATTGCAGGATTCATGCCGGTTGAGCATGCAGGTAAATTTCCTCTGAACGGAACACTGATTTCCCTGCCTCTCTATAATTATCCCGACTGGAATGCAGCAAGCCAGATTTACCTTTCGGCTTTATACAACAGTGAAGACATGCTTGCGGAATTTACCAACCATGGAATGGTTTTCTGGGCCGGTTATATTTGCCCGGGATTTCAGATCCTTTCTACAAAGGAACTGAATTCAAAGACGCCGGATCTTTTCAGCGGACTGACAGTTATGTGTGACCAGGCAGAGGTATCTCAGCTTGTTAATGTAAATTCAGGCGGCGCAATCAATGCATTTCCTCCTGACTATCTGACCAATCTTCAGAATGGCGTAGCAGATACACTTATCCAGCATGTAAACTGCGCATTTGTATTCGGATGCTTTGATTACGTAAAGAGTGCCGTATTTTTCGGTGAGAGCGGACTTTACAACCTGCCTTGTGTATATGCTTTCTCACAGTCATTCTGGGATTCTCTTCCTGAAGATCTGCAGGCAATTTTTATAGCCCATGCTTCAGAAATGTGTTACGAAAGCCATGCTTCCGATTATGCCCTTTATGCGAATGCGGCTTATCCGGCACTGGAAGAGGCAGCAGATATCGTAGTGCTTAATGATGAAGAGATAGCAGTATGGCAGGATGCAATCTCAGGCGTTGTTGACGCTTCCATGGAAAAAATAACTAAGGACAGTGCTGCAGCTCCAGAAGTATATGGAGCAATCAAACAGATGATTGCAGATTATGATGCTGATACTTTTGAAATAGGTACCAATAACTTCGGTGAAACAGCAGTATGGCAGACTGCGGAATAACAACGCAGTGATAGATAGAGTCTTAGCAGAAGGGAAATAAATATGTCAAGACTAATTAATTATTATGGCGATTATGATAAACCGGTTCCGGAACATGTTGGAGGAGAAAAGAGGGAAGCGTCCTGTGACATCGTTATTATAGGTGCCGGAGGCTCAGGCTTATCCGCGGCGGTTCGCGCTGCGGAGATGGGCAGGAAGGTTATTCTCGTTGATAAAATGTCAGAGGCAGGCGGAGATACGCGCCTGGCGGCAGGCCTGCTTTGTACGAACTCTGAGGTTCTGAAAAAATTGGGCGTACCGGATACGACAGAACGTCACATCAATGACTACAGGCGTTTGCATCATTATCGTCTTGATCCGGCGATTTATGAGAGATTTATCCGTAATACAGGACGCTGTTATGACTGGTTGGTTGAAAAAGGGCTGGACACAGAGAACCGTCGTATGGTCATGGATAATGTTGTTATGATCAAGGACCGTAAGGAATGGGGACCGATCCGTCATCCCGGTTATGGCCCAGGTCTTATGGGAAGTGCCGTAACAGATATTCTTATCAGATGTGTGAATGAAAATGAGCTTATAGACCTTATATTGTCAACAAAGGTCACGGAACTGATTACCGGTGAAGAAGGAAGTGTTACCGGAGTCAGGGCAGTGGGACAGGGAATTGACTGGACGATTCATGCACAGGATGTGATCCTTGCATGCGGAGGGTTCGGATGCAATACACAGATGCTGAAGCATTATTTTCCGTCATATTTTACAAGTGATAATTATTTTACTCATTATTGTCTGAAACACTGCACCGGGGATGGCATCAAGATGGCTCAGGATATTGGAGCAGAGACCGGAAAAAACATGAGCTTCGGTCTTGAGGATATGGTGCATCAGCCGGGGGCATATACTCTGCAGAGAGTCGTAAAGGAACCGGCAGGAATCATTGTCAGTGCTTCCGGAAAGAGATTTATCTCGGAGGACGATCCGGACAATGTGGCATTTGCTTTCGATATGCAGCCGGATGGCCTGGGGTGGTATCTGTTTTCAGAAGCCATGAAGGATAAGCTGTACGAACTGGCGCTGGAACATAGCAAGTATGATGACTGGATGCCGGAGACCGAAGTTTATCATGAAGAACTTGAAGAAGAACTTGGGACACCGCTTTCATTTAAGGCTGACACCATTGAAGAACTTGCTGCTGATATCGGAGCACCGGCTGATGTACTTGCACAAACCATGAAAGAATATGAATCCTTCTGCAAAGAAGGGGCTGACCATGCGTTTTATAAGGATTCCGAGCATCTGATTTCCCATGGAAGTGAGGGCCCGTGGTATGCAGTAAGACTTGTGCGTAAATTTGACGTCACAATGGGCGGGGTTTCCATAGATGACAAAAACCATGCACTTCGTCCGGATGGAAGCGTTATTAAAGGATTATATGTTTGCGGTGATATTGCATCTAACTGGATGGGTACAGATTACGGGCCGTTTTTCTCATCCTTTGCATGGGCTCTGAATTCAGGATATCTGACTGCAGAAGAAATATGCAGACAGAGTGGGAAAAAGAAAGGAGAATAATATGGAACTTACAGGACAGGTAGCGATCGTTACAGGAGCAGGGCAGGGAATAGGCGAATCAGTTACAGAACTGCTCAGCAGCAGAGGAGCATCCGTTGTTATTGTTGACAGAGCAAAAACGAATGCAGACAGAGTTGTGAATTCCATTTTGTCCAAAGGCGGAAAAGCATGTGCAATTAATGTGGATCTGGGGAAGGTTGAGAGTATTCCTGCGATTTTTGATTTCTGCGAACAGCAGTATGGAAAACCGGACATATTTGTCAGCAATGCGGGCGCAGGAATTCCTCCAAAACCGCTGGAGGAAATAACGGAAGAGGATTATGAGATCACTTTTAACACAAATGCCAAGGCTAACCTCTTTATTTTAAAAGAAGCAAAAACAAGAATGAATGAAGGCGGAAGGATTGTTCTTGTCTCATCCAGCAGCGTAGTCAATCCGGTACCCGGAATCGATATTTATATTGCCAGCAAGGCTGCGATCATGGCTATGGCACAGTCAACGGTAACGGAATTTGCATCAAGAGGTATAACTATCAATACCGTTTTGCCAGGATTGACGGAAACTCCGATGGTTCATGATCATTCGAAGGACTTTTTAGCAGCGCAGGCAGCAATGAATCCCTTTGGCCGTCTTGGAAACCCGATCGATGTAGCGGAGGCAATCGCTTTCTTCTGTGAAAAGAGATCACAGTGGCTGACCGGACAGTACGTAGTAGCTGCCGGCGGTTCAACTACATGATACAGCTGATGCAGCGAAAACAGCTTAATCAGTATAAGACAAAATGGAGAGTGGAATTATTAACGGAAAGAAAAGAGGAAAAGATATGAAGTTAAAAAAAATAGTAACGTTATCGGTTACTGCTGCGATGTTAGTGTCCTGCTTTACTCTTACATCATTTGCCGCAGAAGCGGAAGGAGATGTTTCTTTTAATGGCAAGACCTATACCATCGAAGAAGCTGTAGAACGTGCTCTGGCATGGCAGGAGTGTTCTAATCTTGCAGGCAAGCATGAGGATTATCATACTGCGCTTAATCATCTTGGCGAATTGAATGATCTCTGGGTTAATGAGGAACCCTATACTGAAACCATGAGCTGGACAAATAATACTCAGAAAATGGTTGGTTATGATAATATTTATGCCTTCTATGTAACCGATCTGACCGGACATATTGAGTCTTGCCTTTCATCTGCAATCAATCTTGATGAGACCGGAACCATCGAAAATACAGAGGAATGGATGGGAACAGGTATGCTCTGGTATCATATGCTTATGAGTCCGATCATCGAGGTTGCACAGGATGGCCAGACAGCCATTGCTCACTGGCAGAGCTTCGGAACAGTTACAGAACCGAGCGGCGGCGGATCCTGGGGTGCACAGTGGACATGTGAAGACTATAATATGGTATTTGTAAAACAGTCTGACGGCCCGTGGAAAATATGGCATCTGAGAACATTTGTACATTTCTATACCAATGTTGACAACCATTGGTATGAGCAGAATATGGCTACCCAGGGTGCTGCAGGAGCTGATGTTCCTACAGGTGTTGGCGTTATGATCGATGAAGCCGGCAGCGAAGGCACAGACATGCCGCAAGGTGAATCTCCTGAAGGCGAATCTCCTGAAGGTGAAATGCCTGCAGGTGGACCTGAGATGAACAACGATTATGCAATTATGGATGAATACTATCAGGGATTTGATCTGTATTGTGTACCTGTTCAGACCGGAAACATCTTCCCATATGAAACATGGGCAGATATAGAGGATACATTCCTTTGGTAAACTGATGAGAATGCCTGGAACTGCATGCATG
>JABUTA010000130.1 GCA_021443845.1 Parasporobacterium sp. | reverse complement strand
TATCTTATCGATCTCATCTATATAGATGATACCGTACTCAGCCTTTTTAATGTCATAATCAGCAGCCTGTATCAGCTTCAGCAGGATATTTTCAACATCCTCGCCTACGTATCCGGCTTCTGTAAGAGTAGTGGCATCTGCAATGGCAAATGGAACATTAAGGATTCTTGCCAGGGTCTGGGCCAGATATGTCTTGCCGGAACCTGTAGGACCCAGCATCAGGATATTGCTCTTCTGAAGCTCCACATCTGTCTTCTTGCCTGACAGAACTCTCTTATAATGATTATATACCTGAACAGCCAGAACCTTCTTGGCTCTTTCCTGTCCTATTACATAATCATCCAGAAAAGCCTTTATTTCCTTCGGCTTTTTCAGCTGAACGTCAGACTTGCCCCTTGTCTCTATATCCGGACCGAATTCATTGGTAACATCCTGATATGTTACTGTTCCACCGTAAATATCTGCGCAGGTCTCAACACATTCAGAACAGATAAATACACCGTTAGGTCCTGCGATCAGCTGTTCACCTATCTCGGCTGCTGACCGGAGGCAGAAGGAGCAGTGGGGAATCTGATCTGACGGTGTTCTTCTTCCGCCGGATCTTCCACCGGATTTCGAACCTGCTCTGGTTCCTGTCTTGCCTTCTTTTTTATCATCCATAAATTACAACTCTCCGGGTGCGGGATATTCCGCACCTTAAATAATTACGCCACCGCCCCCTAAGGCAGTGGCGTATGTTACGATCTTATCTGTGATTATCGATTACTGCATCGATCAGTCCGTATGCTTTGGCTTCTTCGGCAGTCATCCAGTTGTCACGTTCTGTGTCGATCTGAATGGTTTCAAGGTCCTTTCCGCAGTTCTCAGCCATGATCCTGTTAAGCTTATCACGGGTTCTCAGGATATGATCTGCATTGATCTTAATATCCGAAGCCTGACCCTGTGCACCGCCGGAAGGCTGGTGGATCATTATCTCAGCATTGGGAAGTGCAAATCTCTTGCCCTTTGTTCCTCCTGACAGAAGGAAGGCGCCCATGCTTGCCGCCATGCCCAGGCATGTGGTACATACATCACATTTCACATACTTCATTGTATCATAGATAGCCATTCCGTCTGTAACAGAGCCGCCGGGGCTGTTGATATAGAAATGGATATCCTTGTTGGGATCTTCTGACTCGAGGAATAACAGCTGTGCTACCACAAGTCCTGCTGTCACGTTGTTAACCTCGTCATTCAGGAAAATGATCCTTTCTTTTAAAAGTCTTGAGTAAATGTCAAAAGCTCTTTCGCCTCTGCCTGTTTCCTCGATGACTGTTGGCACTAAACTCATAACTGTACCTCGTTATCTTTAAATTATTTCTCTTCTGTTTCAGCTTCCTCTGCAGGTGCATCAACAGCTACGGCGTTGTCAAACAGGAAATCTGCTGCCTTGCCCATGAGAACATCCTTCTTCATGTTTTCCTTTTCCTTGTCGCCGATCATTTCCTTAAGCTGATCATATTCCATCTGGTACATTTCAGCCATCTTCTTAACCTCTTCTTCAAGGTCTTCGTCAGATACTGTAAGGTTTTCTGCTGCTGCAACTGCTTCAAGGACCAGTCTTGACTTGATGTTGTTTACTGCTGACGGTCTTGCCTGCTCAAGGAACTGCTCAGGTGTCTGGCCTACCAGCTGCAGATACTGATCCATCTTCATGCCCTGGGATTCAATTCTCATCTGGAAGTTCTGAGCTACCTGGTATACTTCCATGTCAACCATAGGATCCGGAATGATCATTTCAGCATTTTCAATAGCCTTTTCTACCAGCTGGGTTTCTGCTGCACGCTTGCTTTCTTCAAGCTTGGCAGCTTCCATGCTCTTTCTGATGTCAGCCTTGTACTCTTCAAGTGTATCAAATTCAGATACTTCTGCTGCAAATTCGTCATCAACTTCAGGAAGTTCCTTAACCTTAAGGTCATTCAGCTTACATTTGAATACTGCTGCTTTGCCTTTAAGATTCTCAGCCTGGTAATCTTCAGGGAATGTAACATTAACATCAAATTCCTCGCCGATGTTCTTTCCTACGATCTGCTCTTCAAAGCCCGGAATGAATGCGCCTGAACCCAGTGTAAGTGTATGTCCTTCAGCCTTGCCGCCTTCAAAGGCTTCACCGTCAACAAAGCCTTCGAAATCGATGTTTGCAATGTCGTTCATTTCAGCTGCTCTTCCCTCTACAGGAACACGGCGGCTGTTCATTTCTCTGGTTCTTTCAACTTCCTTGTCAATATCCTCGTCAGTTACTTCTGTAGCTGTCTTTGTATATTCAAGTCCCTTGTACTGGCCTAATGTTACTTCAGGCTTAACAGCTACTGTTGCTGTATAGATGAATGGCTTGCCTCTTTCGATCTGAGTAACTTCGATGCTTGGCTGAGAAACGATCTCAAGGTCGCATCCTTCAAGTTCTTCCTTATAAGAATCATTGATCACGAAATCAGCAGCATCTTCAAAGAATACTTCCACGCCATACTGCTTCTCGATCATTTTCTGGGGAACCTTGCCTTTTCTGAATCCCGGGATCATGACCTGGTTCTTAATCTTCTGATAAGCCTTTGTGATGGCAGCTTCAAGTTCTTCTGCTGATCTTTCGATGGTCAGCGTTGCCATATTTCCGTCCTGTTTTTCGTAAGTTAAACTCATATTTCGTTACTCCTTCTTCTGGGTTTTCCAATCTGTTTAATTATATCATTCAATTGTGTACAATCGATGTTTTCGCAAGTAAATATTTTAACATAAGCCCTGTTTTTTCGCAAGAAAAAAGCATTTTTACAGGTATCTGATGTTCATGAGGCACAGGCCTGCGGCGGATGCTTTGGGGGATGAAAGCCTTCTGTCCCTGCTTTCGAGGATTTCCCTGACATGTTCAGGAGGAAATACACCCATACCTGCCTTTTCCAGTGTCCCCGCAATGATGCGGACCATGTTGTAGAGGAATCCGTTGCCTTTTACCGTGATACGGATCATGGACGGATCATACAGTTTGCTTTCTTCCGGATCTCCGGTTAGGGGAGCATTTTCCCATATTTCCGACGGATAAACGGGTTCCCGGGTGATATCTATGGAATAGATGGTCCGGACAGAGGTCTTCTGCTGGCCTCCGGAACTGGAAAATGCAATAAAATCGTGTTCTCCGATAAGGTACCCGGCTGCCTGGCGCATTTTCTCCACATCCAGAGGATAATACACATAATCACTGTAAAGCCTCTGAGTCGGCACCTGATACCTGCAGTTGGTGATGCTGTACTGATATGTTTTTATGCAGTCGGCATATCTGGGATGAAAATCCTCCGGCACTTCTTCGGAGCTTACTATTTTTATGTCATCGGGAAGGCTCTGGTTAAGGGTCAGGGCTATCTTGCCGGCAGGTATACGGGTTTCTGTATCAAATACTGCCACATTTCCCCGGGCATGAACCCCGGAATCCGTGCGGCTGGCACCGATGACAGCTATATCTTCCTTCAGAAGGGCAGACAGATGTTCATTTATGACCTGTTCAACCGCCAATCCGTTTTTCTGGATCTGCCAGCCCACATATGCTGTTCCGTCATATGCAATTGTCAGTCTGATCCTTTTCATATTCTTCCCCATATAAGGAACCTGTCCATAAGGACTCTGATAACTATTACTGCCGCCAGATACAGTGCGATGATGATATATGCCGCCTTATCCCTGGTTTTATATTCCAGGGGATACATTTTAGTCCTGCCGTCTCCTCCGTGATAACACCGTGCTTCCATGGCTGATGCCAGGTCCGATGCCCGTTTGAAAGCAGATATGAACAGAGGAATAAGTATGGGCACCATTCCCTTTGCTCTTTTTATGACGCCTCCGGTCTCGAAATCCGCGCCTCTGGCCAGCTGGGCGTTGGTTATCTTCGTAACCTCCTCTGCCAGTATCGGGATGAATCTGAGGGCGATACTCATCATCATGGCTATCTCATGGGCCGGAAAATGCATGAATCTCAGGTGTCCGAACACCTTTTCCATGCCGTTGGTAAGGGTGGTAGGGGTGGTTGTATATGTAAGGAGTCCTGCTCCCAGTACCACACACACTATCCTTACTGCAAAGAATGCTGCCCTTAATATGCCCTGGTATGACAGCTTCAGTATCCACCACTGCCATATTACCTCTCCGGTTCCTGAAAATACATTAAATATAACCGCGAATATGATAAGGATGGTCATGGCCCTGAGACCCTTCACCATATGCCTGAAAGGAACCCGGGATAATGCGATCAGCACTGCCAGGATTCCTGCCAGGAAAATGCATCCCAATATATTATTTATGATAAACAGTGAAGCAATATATACCACTGTTCCCAGAAGCTTTACTCGGGGATCGATCCTGTGGATCACTGAATCTACAGGGTAATATTGTCCTAATGTAATATCTCTGAACATTTATTTACTGCTGTCTTTCTGCTGCACAGTCATGAGGAAAATCCGGAAACATTTATTTCCCGGGATTATTCTCATGACAGAATTTCATTATGACATCTGCTGCCTCATCCATGGTGACAGGGCCTTCGATACCCAGATCACTGCAGAGCTTCGTTACCTGAGGCACGGACAATCCCGCCTGCTTCAGCACTTCCTCATGCCTGAACACCTCGTGGGGTTCTCCATCCATGAGCACTCTGCCCTCTTCCATAACAATAACCCTGTCTGAATACTCAGCCACTTCATCCATGTTATGGGATACCATTATTACGGTTACATTTCCTGATTCATGATATCTCTTTACCAGGTTTAATATCTCATTTTTGCCTGCCGGGTCCAGCCCTGCCGTAGGTTCATCAAGTATCAGGACTTCCGGTTCCATTGCCATTACCCCAGCAATGGCAGCTCTTCGCTTTTCTCCTCCCGAAAGGTCAAAAGGTGACCTGCCGAAGGATTCCTCAGGAAGTCCTGCCTCCCGAAGTGCCTTTTCTGCAGCCTTCAGAGCCTCCTCCTGAGTAAAGCCTTTATTCCGGGGGCCGAATGCCGCATCCTTCAGAACGGTTTCATCAAAAAGCTGGTATTCGGGATACTGGAACACTATCCCTATCCTGCACCTTAGCTCCCTGAGGGCCTTTTTGTCTTTTCCGATGCTTCTGCCGTCATAGGTTATTTCACCGGATGCAGGCATCTTCAGTCCGTTGAGTATCTGGATGAGGGTTGATTTCCCTGATCCGGTACTTCCCACCAGTGCAGCAAACTGGCCCTGGGGTATGCACAGTGATATACCCTTAAGTGCTGTTTTTTCATTCACCGCCCCGGGGTTATATATATATTTGACATTTTCAAGTTTTATATCCATTTT